>JAUHZL010000034.1 GCA_030425945.1 Alphaproteobacteria bacterium
GGCTGTAGGTTTTCACCCATGCGTGCGTCCGTAACTACTGCGGATTTCAGTGTAGCATCTTGAATCTAAAGCGCTTTCAGGCGCACGCAACCTTTCCCGCCGTTTTGGACGAATAAGGCGGGTTCATTGCGAGTTGGCGTAAGGCCATGGGCAACTGCAAAAGCTATTGCTGAGACTCGTATGCGATCACTATCGTTGGTCTTCTTTGGCCTCCCGCGACCCTTTGGGGGGATAGGTGGCTTGGGTGCAATCAAGTGATCAATGATGAACTCGCTCAGTTCCTGCGAGAGCGCTTCACCTCGGGCGAGCTTGATTGCTGCCCCAAAGAGAAGGGTATTGTAGGCGAATACGCTGTCGCTCCTTCGTTCGAGGAGTTCCGCCTCATTGGTGCTGAGTTCAAAGTCTACCAGTCGTTGAATGTCGTGCAGCACGTCCGGGTTGTCCGCGTATAGTGCGATGGGGTCGAACCGTTGGTCTGAGGCATCTTCCAGCCCAGCGCCCACCTCGTTGCCAAAGGCCATCGCTATCTGGATCTTGCGAGCCTCGTGCAGGTACTCCACCAGCCGTGCGACGATCTCCTTGAAGGGCAGGCCCTGCGGCTTGGGTCCCGTGGGGCTGTAGCGCTCCTGACGATCTCTCAGGCGCTGCGCAAGCTGGTGTGACCTCTGATCCATGGCTTCCCCTTCGTGCGCGCGTCCTGCGTCTGTCAGCGACAGGGCCAACATGGTGAACGAGTCGCTGGGAGTCACGCGCCGCTGTAGGTACCCCCTGTGGTACTCAAGCGCGCGCACGGATAGGGACTAATATGGGGACAGGTTACGGAGGCTTCCCGTAAGCCATTGAAAAAATTGATATCTGTAAAAGTCATGGCGGAGAGACAGGGATTCGAACCCTGGGTGGAGTCACCCCCACAACGGTTTTCGAGACCGCCCCGTTCGACCACTCCGGCACCTCTCCGCGTGAAGTGGTGGAGGGCGTGTAGCCAATCGCCGGGAGGGGCGCAAGAGGCGTTCGGGCGGTTTTCCGGGGCCTGCCCTTGGAAAGTTGTCGGCGAGGCACTACCCCTTGGTGCAGACGCCCGACCGGAGGTCCGACATGCGCGCGATCCTGCTCTCTCTCGCTCTCTCTCTTGCCGTGCCCGTCGCGGCGCAGGCCGATCCGGCGCGGATCGACCGACTGGTCGAGGTGACGCGGCTCGACGAGATCCTCGGCGTGATGGAGCAGGAGGGTCTCGCCTATGCCGACACGCTGGAGCGCGACCTCTTTCCCGGCAAGGGCGGGGCGGGCTGGGAGCTCGAAGCGGCGCAGATCCATGACCGCGACGCCTCCGAACGGCAGATGCGCGAGGCCTTCGCCGCCGGGCTGGCCGGGCCGGAGCTTGACCCGGTGCTGGACTTCTTCGCCTCGCCGCTCGGCCAGAAGATCACCGGCGCCGAACTGAGCGCCCGCGAGGCGATGCTGGACGAGGCCGTGGACGAAGCCGCCCGCGAGGCGGTCGCCGACCTCGACCCGGACCGCGAGCGCCTGCTGCGCCGTTTCATCTCGGTCAATGACCTGATCGAGTCGAACGTGGTGGGCGGGCTCAACTCGAACTACGCCTTCTACCGGGGTCTCGTGGACGGCGGCGCGTTCTCCTACGACCTCGGCGAAAGCGAGATGCTGGCCGAGGTCTGGAGCCAGGAGCCGGACCTGCGCAGCGACACCGAGGAATGGCTGCTGTCCTATCTCGGGCTGGCCTACTCGGTGCTGTCGGACGAGGAACTGGCGCGCTACGTCGAGGTGTCCGAGTCGGACGCGGGCGCCGCGTTCAACCGCGCGCTCTTCGGGGCGTTCGACCAGCTCTTCAACGACATCTCGTACCGTCTCGGCCTCGCGGCGGCGCGCTACATGTCGGGCGAGGACGCCTGACGACCGGTCCCGGGGCCGCTTGACAGCGCGGGCGGGCTCGGTCATACGACGCCCACCGCGCGGGGCGATGTCTCGCTGCGGCTTTTTTTGTCATAACGCTTCCCAAGGGGGAGGCGCGCAGTCCGAGGTGCCGCATGGCGCAAACGCCCGGAAACGGGGACCACAGGGCGCGGCGATAAGAAGGAAGACACCATGTTCGCGGTCCTCAAGACCGGCGGCAAGCAGTACAAGGTCCAGTCCGGCGACGTCCTGTCGATCGAGAAACTGGCCGCTGATGCCGGCGAAACCGTTCAATTCAACGACGTGCTGATGATCGGCGGCGAGACCGCCATGGTCGGCAGCCCGCTCGTGGCCGGCGCAGCCGTGCAGGCCGAAGTCCTCGACCAGATCAAGGGTCCGAAGACGATCAACTTCAAGCGTCGTCGCCGGAAGCATTCGTCGAAGCGCACCAAGGGTCACCGTCAGCAGCTGACCGTGGTCAAGATCACCGACATCCTCGCCTCGGGCGCGGACGCGACCGGTGTGAAGGCCGCCATGGGCGCGGCATCGGCCCCGAAGGCCGAGGTTGCCGCTGCACCCGCGCCGAAGGCCGCTCCGAAGAAGGCCGCTCCGAAGAAGGCCGCCGCGGCTGCGGCACCGGCCGGCGCGGACGACCTGAAGAAACTGTCGGGCGTCGGCCCGGCTCTCGAGAAGAAGCTGCTGGCGGCGGGGGTCACCACCTTCGCGCAGATCGCGGCCTGGACCGAGGCGGAGATTGCCGAGTTCGACGAGAAACTGTCGTTCAAGGGCCGGATCGAGCGTGAAGGCTGGGTCGAGCAGGCCAAGGAACTGGCCAAGGGCTAAGGAGAAAGACAGATGGCACACAAGAAAGCAGGCGGTTCGTCCCGCAACGGCCGCGACTCGGCCGGCCAGCGCCTTGGCGTGAAGAAGTTCGGCGGCGAGGCCGTGATCCCCGGCAACATCATCCTGCGTCAGCGCGGCACCAAGTGGTGGCCGGGCGAGAACGTGGGGATCGGCAAGGATCACACCCTGTTCGCGACCGCCGAGGGCGCCGTGACCTTCCGCAAGGGGTTCAAGGGCCGTACCTTCGTGTCCGTACTGCCGGTGGCCGACGCCGCCGAGTAGGCCCGTCCGTTTCAGGCGCAATGCCTAGGGAGGACCGGCCGCAGGGCCGGTCCTTTCGCTTTTCGGCCCCGCATTTCGGCCCCCGTGCCGCACGCGGGGCCGGGCCGTCATCAATCCGGCACCTGTCCGGGGTAGCTTGCGCGGGCCGACCGCGCGCCCCACATCGGACGGGTCGGCCACCAGGCCCTGACGTCTTTGGGAGGAGACCGCCATGACCCTGCACGCCACCGCGCCGCGTCCCGTCGCCCCGGCCACCGCGCCCGTGCCCGTGATCGAGGCGGCGCGCTTCGTCCTGCGCCCGCTCCGCCACTCCGACGCCGGGCTGATCCGGCTCTACACGTCGGATCGCCGGGTCGCCGAGATGACGACGACGATCCCGCATCCGCTGCCGCCGGGCGCGACCGAGCAGTTCATCGCCCGCAGCCTCGCGCCGGAGCGGGACGAGGATGTCTGGGTCATGGATGGCTCGCACACCGGCCTGTCCGAGGTGCTGGGCCTGATCGGGCTGAAGAAGATGGACCGCAACCAGTCCGAGATCGGCTACTGGGTGGCGCCCGCGTTCTGGAACACCGGCTTTGCCTCCGAGGCGGTCGAGACCCTCGTCGCGGCGAACCCGTTCGGCAATGCCACGATCTTCGGCGCCGTCTTCCAGGACAATCCGGCCTCGGCCCGGGTGCTAACCAACGCGGGCTTCGAGTATCTCGGCGACGCCGAGGCCTTCTCGGTCGCCCGCACCGCCAAGGTTCCGACCTGGACCTATCTGAAACGCTACTGAGCCCGCGCGCGGCTGACGCCTTGAGCGGACGCGCGCGCGGCGTTACACCGCCGCACGATCACGCCCGGAAAGGCCACGCCCGATGAAATTCCTCGATCTCTGCAAGGTCTACGTCCGCTCCGGCGGCGGAGGCTCGGGCGCCGTCAGTTTCCGGCGCGAGAAGTTCATCGAGTTCGGCGGCCCCGACGGCGGCGACGGCGGGCGCGGCGGCGATGTCTGGGCGGAAGCCGTCGACGGCCTGAACACGCTGATCGACTTCCGCTACCAGCAGCACTTCTTCGCCCGCTCGGGCCAGCCCGGCATGGGCCGCCAGCGCACCGGCAAGAACGGCGAGGACATCGTCCTGAAGGTGCCGGTCGGCACCGAGATCCTCGACGAGGACCAGGAAACCGTGATCGCCGACCTGACCGAGCTGGGGCAGCGCGTGCTGCTCGCCAAGGGCGGCAACGGCGGCTGGGGCAACCTGCGCTTCAAGACCTCGACGAACCAAGGCCCGCGCCGCGCCAACCCCGGGCAGGAGGGCGTCGAGCGCACGCTCTGGCTGCGGCTGAAGCTGATCGCCGATGCCGGGCTTCTGGGGCTGCCCAACGCGGGCAAGTCCACCTTCCTCGCCGCGACCTCGAACGCGCGGCCGAAGATCGCGGATTATCCCTTCACGACGCTGCACCCGAACCTCGGGGTGGTCGGGATCGACGGCTCGGAGTTCGTGGTGGCCGACATTCCCGGCCTGATCGAGGGGGCACACGAGGGGCGGGGCCTCGGCGACCAGTTCCTCGGGCATGTCGAGCGCTGCAAGGTCCTGTTGCACCTGATCGACGGCACCTCCGAGGACGTGGTCGAGGACTGGCGCACGATCCTGACCGAGCTCGAGGCCTATTCGCCCGAGCTGGCCGCGAAGCCCCGGGTCACCGCGCTGAACAAGATCGACGCGCTCGACGACGAGGAGCGGGCCGAGAAGATCGCGGCGCTCGAGGCCGCGACCGGCAAGCCCGTGCTCAGCATGTCGGGCGTCAGCCGCGAGGGGCTCGACGACGTGCTGCGCACCGTGCGGCGGCGGGTGCTCGGCGCGAAACAGGCCGAGGCGGCGCAGGCCGCCGACGATACGTCCTGGACGCCCTGAGATGAGCGCCCCCGTCCTCGTCCGCCCGATGCTGACCGAGGTGCATCGGCTGGTGGTGAAGATCGGCTCGGCCCTGCTGGTGGAAGACGGGCATTTGCGCGCCGACTGGCTGGAGGGGCTGGCGCAGGACGTCGCGGACCTGCGCCGGGGCGGCATGGACGTCATCCTCGTCTCGTCGGGGTCCATCGCGCTTGGGCGCGGGCTCCTCGGCCTCGGGACCGGGGCGCTGACGCTGGAACAGTCGCAGGCCGCCGCCGCCGTGGGGCAGATCAGCCTTGCGCAGGCCTATGCGGCGGCGCTGGTGCCGCACGGGATCACCGCGGCGCAGGTGCTGGTGACTTTGGAAGACACTGCCGACCGCCGCCGCTACCTGAACGCCCGCGCCACGCTCGCAACGCTGCTCGGCCTCGGCGCGCTGCCGATCGTGAACGAGAACGACACGGTCGCCACCGACGAGATCCGCTACGGCGACAACGACCGGCTGGCGGCGCAGATCGCGGCGCTGACCGGCGCGGATGGCTGCGTGCTGCTGTCGGACGTGGACGGGTTCTACTCCGGCAACCCGAAGAGCGACCCGGACGCCCGCCGCTTCGAGGTGATCGACGCGATCACGCCCGAGATCGAGGCGATGGCGGGCGATGCCGGGTCCGGCCTGTCGAAGGGCGGGATGAAGACCAAGGTCATGGCCGCCCGCACCGCGACGCAGGCGGGCTGCGCGCTGGCGATTGCCGATGGCCGGGTGATGCGGCCGCTGAGCGCGCTCGCCGCCGGGGCGAACAGCACCTGGTTCCTGCCGCAGACCGACCCGCAGTCGGCCCGCAAGCACTGGATCGCCGCGATGAAGCCCAAGGGGCGGATCGTGGTCGATGCCGGGGCGGCGCGGGCGCTGGGGCAGGGCAAGTCGCTGCTGCCCGCGGGGATCACCGCGGTCGAAGGGCGCTTCGGGCGCGGCGAGCCGGTGACCATCGCCGGCGGCGACGGGGCGCTGGGGATCGGGCTGACGCGCTATACCTCGGACGAGGCGCGGCTGATCGCGGGCCATCACAGCGATGACATCGAGGGGCTTCTCGGCTATGCGGGCCGGGCGGTGGTGATCCACCGGGATGACATGGTGCTCTGACGCGCCGAAGGGGGAAGAGATGAAGGATTTCGACGACGCAACCGCCCTGATCGCCGACATGGGGCACGCCGCCCGTGCCGCCGCGGCCGAGCTGGCCTTCGCTCCGTCCGACGCCAAGCGCCGCGCGCTGGAGGTGGCCGCCGACGTGCTGTGGCGCGACCGCGCCGAGGTGCTGGCGGCCAACGAGAAGGACATGGCCTACGGGCGCGACAAGGACCTGAGCCCCGCGATGCTCGACCGTCTCCTGCTGACCGAGGCCCGGATCGAGGGCATCTGCGACGGTCTGCGCGCCGTGGCGGCGCAGGACGACCCGGTCGGCAAGGTCATCGACGCCTGGGAGCGGCCCAACGGGCTGAAGATCGAGCGCGTGCGCACGCCGCTCGGCGTCGTCGGCGTGATCTACGAAAGCCGTCCCAACGTGACCGCCGACGCCGGGGCGCTCTGCCTCAAGTCCGGCAACGCGGTGATCCTGCGCGGCGGGTCCGAGAGCTTCCATTCCTCACGTGCCATCCACGCCGCCCTGCAGGCGGGGCTGCGCGCCGCCGGTCTGCCGGAGGATGCGGTGCAGATGGTGCCGACCCGCGACCGCGCCGCCGTCGGTGCCATGCTGGGGGCCGTCGGCCTGATCGACGTGATCGTGCCGCGCGGGGGCAAGGGGCTCGTCGGGCGGGTCCAGACCGAGGCGCGCGTGCCGGTCTTCGCCCACCTGGAGGGCATCTGCCATGTCTACGTCGACAAGGACGCCGATCCGGCCAAGGCCCGCGCGGTGGTGCTGAACGCCAAGACCCGGCGCACCGGCATCTGCGGCGCGGCCGAGTGCCTGCTGATCCACAAGGACATCGCCGCCACGCTGGGCCAGCAGATCGTCGACGACCTGGTGGCGGCAGGCGTCGAGGTGCGCGCCGAGGGGCTGACCGGCTCCCGGCCCGCGGCGCCCGAGGACTGGGGCCACGAGTTCCTCGACATGATCATCGCGGCGCGGGTGGTGGAGGACATCGACGCCGCCATCGCGCATATCCGGCGCTACGGCTCGTCGCACACAGAGGCGATCCTGACCGAGACCCCGGAGGCCGCGCGCCACTTCTTCGAGCGGCTCGACAGCGCGATCCTGATGTGGAACGCCTCGACCCAGTTCGCGGACGGGGCCGAGTTCGGCATGGGCGCGGAAATCGGCATCGCCACCGGCAAGATGCACGCGCGCGGTCCGGTCGGGGCCGAGCAGCTGACCAGCTTCAAGTACCTCGTGACGGGCGACGGCACCGTCCGCCCGTGAGCGCGCTCAGATCGTGACGGTGATCGACGAGGCGGCCAGTTCCACGCTGATCCGCCGGTGACTGCTGCGGATCAGGTCGCCCAGCAGCCCGAACTGCACCTGCGCCGGACGCAGGGGGGTGGTCCCGCTCCGCTCGCTCAGCCGCGCCCAGAGCGGTTCGTCCAGCACGATGCGCTCGGCCTCGGCCCGGATGCGGCGGCCCTTGTGCCCGTCCTCGACCGCGATGCGCCCGCCATAGGGCAGGGCGGTCTCGAGGCACTGCAGCACGAGGAAGGCGAGCTTCGCCTCGGCGCGCGGCTGGTCGTCGGGCAGCCAGTCGAGCCGCACCCGCCCGCCGTGGAACATCGCCCGCAGCACGGCGCGCAGTTCCGCCCCCCGCACCACGCTGGCACTGTCGGCGGCGCCGTAGGCGATGCGGAAGAAGCGAATGCGCGCGCTGGCATTCTCGACGCTTTCGGCGATCAGGGCCCATTCGGGGCCTTGCGGCAGTCCCGAAAGTTGCAGAAGTTCGAGACCGTTGCCGATGGCCCCGAGTGGGCTGATCAGGTCATGGCAGATCCGCGAACCGACGAGCGCGGTCAGGTCCTCGCGCAGGGTCTCGGTCATGCCGCCTCTCCGGAAAGGAACGACATGGACGACGATCTGAACCCGGTTCTGACGCCCGGACTGCTGGTGCGCCATCCCGACCGTCCGGAGTGGGGCACGGGGCAGGTGCAGTCGAAGATCGGGACCCGCGTCACGGTGATGTTCCCGGACGAGGGCAAGGTCGTCATCGACGGGACCCGGGTGGCGCTGGACCTGGTGTTCGACATGGAGTGATGCCTTCTGCGGGTATCTGTTCCGTTAGCACAACTTTGAGTTGCTGGAAAGGGCGGCATCTTGCCCTGCCGGGAGATTGCAGCGCCGCCCGGGCTTGGCTAGGACTGCCGCATTCCTGCGAGGGACCGACATGCAGACCGCCGCCACGCCCTACGAGGTCCGTTTCGCGACCGATCCCGACGACCTGCGGGCGGCTGCGCGGCTGCGCTACGCGGTCTTCGTCGAGGAACTGGGCGGCGACGGACCGGACGTGGACCACGACGCGCGCCTCGAGCGGGACGGGTTCGACGCGCATTGCGCCCATCTGGTGCTGATCGACCCGGCACGGGACCGGGCCGCGCTCGACCATGTCGTGGGGGTCTACCGCCTGATGGGGGCCGAGGGGGCCGCCGCGGCGGGCCGGTTCTATACCGAGGGCGAGTTCGACCTGACCCCGCTCAAGACGAGCGGGCGCAAGCTGATGGAACTCGGCCGGTCCTGCCTGCACCCGGCCTATCGCGGCGGGTCGGCGATGCTGACGCTGTGGCAGGCGCTGTCGGCGCATGTCGAGGCGGAAGGGGTCGAGATCCTGTTCGGCACCGCCAGCTTTCATGGCACGGACATCGCGGCGCTGGCCGAACCGCTGTCGGCGTTGCACTGGCGCCACCTCGCACCGCCCGAGCTGCGCGTGCGGGCGCATCCGTTCCAGCGTATGGACCTGATGCCCGAGGACGCGATCGACCGCCTCGCCGCCGCCCGCGCGACGCCGCCGCTGATCAAGGCCTACCTGCGGCTCGGCGGGGTGATCGGCGAGGGGGCCTTCGTCGATCATGCCTTCAACACGACTGACGTGTGCCTCGTGCTCGATGTCGCGCGCTCGAACGCGGCGCAGCGGGCGCTTTATGCAAAGGCGGGCGCATGAGTCCCTGGGGCGCGGATATCCCGCCGCCGGAGCGGCGTCCGCTCGGACCTTTGGGCTGGGTGCGGCTGCTGCTGCGCGGGGTGCTGGTCGGCGGCACTGTCTATGGCGGGTTGGTCGTGTTGCTGATCCTACGTATGATCGAGCGTCCGATATTCGGCCTGCATCGTCCGGTGACGCCCTGGATCACCGTCTGGGTCTGCCGCGCGACGCTGTTCTGGCTGGGGCTGCGCGTCACGCGCCACGGACGGCCGATGGACCGGGCCGGGGCGTTTGTGGCCAACCATGTGAGCTGGCTCGATATTTTCGTCCTGAACGCGCAGGCGCCGCTCTATTTCGTGGCCAAGGCCGAGGTCGCGGGCTGGCCCGGGATCGGCTGGCTGGCGCGCGCGACGGGCACCGCCTTCATCGCCCGCAAGGCGTCCGAGGCTGCCGCCCAGAAGGCGCTGTTCGAGGCCCGCCTGCGCGCCGGGCACCACCTGACCTTTTTCCCCGAGGGCACCAGCACCGACGGCCGCCGCGTGCTGCCGTTCAAGTCGACACTGTTCGCCGCCTTCTTCGAGGAGGGGCTGCGGGACAGGCTGGCGGTGCAGCCCGTCGCGCTGGTCTACCACGCGCCGGAGGGCGCCGACCCGCGCTTCTATGGCTGGTGGGGCGAGATGAGCTTCGGCGCCAGCCTGCTCGACGTGCTGGCGGCCCCGCGGCAGGGACGGGTGGACCTCGTGTTCCACGAAGCCCTGCCGGTGGCCTCAAGCGGTGGCCGCAAGGTCTTGGCGAACCAGTCGGAAAGCCGGATCCGGGACAGCCTGACCTCGTTTCACTGAAACCCGACCCGGGCGCGGACCTGGGCCGGTGTCTCGCCCGCCGCGCGGTAGGTCGCGATGGCTCGGGCGTCGTCGCGCTTGGCAAGCCGCTTGCCAGCGGCGTCGCGGATCAGGTCGTGGTGATGCCAGTCGGGCACCGGCAGGCTGAGCAGCGCCTGAAGCAGACGGTGGAGCGGCGTCGCCTCGAAGAGATCGACGCCGCGCGTCACCTCGGTCACGCCTTGCTCCGCGTCGTCGACCACCACCGCGAGGTGATACGATGTGCCCATGTCGCGGCGCGCCAGCACCACGTCGCCGATCCCCTGCACCAGGTGGTCGGGATCGAGCGCGTGACGACCGGGATGGATCGGGCCGGTTTCCGTGAAGCCCAGCGCCGCAACGGCCTCCGCCCCCCCGAGCGCCGCGATGGCCGCCCGCATGTCGAGACGCAGGGCATCGTCGTCCTGCCGGTCGGCATAGCGGCGGTCGCGGCAGGTGCCGGGATAGACCAGCCCGTCCGGCCCGACGATCGGCGCGCCTTCCTGCGGGGCCGACAGCGCGGCGCGGATATCGCCCCGGGTGCAGCGGCAGGGGTAGAGCAGGCCGCGCTCCCCCAGCGTATCCAGCGCCGCGGCATAGACGGGCAGGCGGTCGGACTGCCGCAGCACCGGTCCGTCCCAGCGAATCCCGATCCATGACAGGTCGTCATAGATAAGTTTCTCGTACTCGATCCGCGACCGGGCCCTGTCGATGTCCTCGATGCGCAGCAGGAACCGGCCGCCGACGGCGCGCGCGCGGGTTTCCGCGACAAGGGCGGCATAGACATGTCCAAGGTGAAGCGGCCCCGTCGGGGACGGGGCGAACCGGGTCACGCGCACCGCGCACCTTCAGGTTTCAAGCACATAGACGCGGGAGTTGAGGCCGATCCGGCTGATGTGCGGGCCGTACTCCTCGTGCAGGATACGGACGCCCCGCGCCAGCGCTGCCTCCAGGGCCCCGACATAGCCCGGATCCTCGAGCGCGTGATCGTTGAAGGACATCACCATGCGGCCGCCCGGTTTCAGCGCCGACAGGAGCAGGCCCAGCGTTTCGGGCGGAGCCGCGCCCGGACTGATCACGCCGACGGCGGCGATGACATCGTAGCTGCCCTTCGGCGCGACGCCCGGTTCCGATGGCCACAGACGTTCGTAGATCTGCTTCTCCTCCGCCTTGGCGAGCATGGCGCGGGACAGGTCGCAGCCGTGCAGGCGGGTGAACCCGGCTTGCGACAGCGCGTATCCGGATACCCCCGTGCCGCAGCCGAAGTCGAGGATCAGCGCGTCGCCCGGCGTCTCCGTCGCTTGCAGGGCCGTGGCGCAGCGCGCGGGGGTGGCGTAGTCATGTTCCGTCAGCTCGGCGTCGTAGCTGTCCGACCACGCATCGTAATAGGCCTCGACCCTGTCGGCGCCCGACAGGTCGTAGACCTTCGCCAGAAATCCGTCCCGTGTCATGCCCCGAGCCTAGCCGCGCGACGGCGGCAAAGGCAAGTCAGGCGGCCTGCAACGCCCCGAGCCAGTCCAGCCAGGCCGCCTTGGCCCGGTCGGTATAGGCCTTGTAGCGGGTCTTTCGGTTCTTCCGCCCGCCGCGCGCGTCGATCTCGGGGAAGAGCCCGAAGTTCACGTTCATCGGCTGGAAGGTCTTCGCCTCGGCGCCGCCCGTGATGTGGTTCACGAGCGCCCCCATGGCGGTTTCCGGCGGCGGGCTCGCCACCGGCTGGCCCAGCGCCTCGGCCGCGGCGAAGCGCCCGGCGAGCAGCCCCATCGCGGCGCTTTCGACGTATCCTTCTACCCCAGTGATCTGGCCGGCAAAACGGATATGCGGATGCGCCGTCCAGCGCATCTGGTCGTCGAGCAGCGTCGGGGAATTCAGGAACGTGTTGCGATGGATGCCGCCCAGGCGGGCGAAGCGGGCATTCTCCAGCCCCGGAATCCGCCGGAAGACATCCTGTTGCGCGCCGTACTTCATCTTGGTCTGGAAGCCGACGATATTGTAGAGCGTGCCCAGCTTGTTGTCCCGGCGCAGCTGCACCACGGCATAGGGCTTGTCGTCGGGCCGGTGGGCGTTGGTCAGCCCGATGGGCTTCATCGGACCGAAGCGCAGCGTCTCGCGGCCGCGTTCGGCCATCACCTCGATCGGCAGGCAGCCGTCGAAATAGCCCGCGGTCTCGCCCTCGTGAAACTCGGTCTTGTCGGCCGCCAGCAGGGCGTCGATGAACCCCTCGTAGTCCGCCTTGGTCATCGGGCAGTTCAGGTAGGCGGTGCGCTCTTCCTCAGTGTCGCCCTTGTCGTAGCGCGACTGGCGCCAGGCGATGTCCATGTCGACGCTGTCGGCATAGACGATCGGCGCGATGGCATCGAAGAAGGCGAGCGCCTCGGTTCCGGTTTCCGCCCGGATCGCCTCGGCCAGCGCGGAGGAGGTCAGCGGTCCGGTCGCGATGATCCAGCGGCCGTCGCGCGGGATCGACGTGATCTCGTCCCCGGTCACGGTCACCAGCGGATGGCGGCGCAGGCGGTCGGTCACCGCCTCCGAGAAGGCGTCGCGGTCGACCGCCAGTGCACCGCCCGCGGGCAGGGCATGGGTGTCGGCCATCTCCATGATCAGCCCGCCTGCCTGCCGCATTTCCCAGTGCAACAGCCCGACGGCGTTCTGTTCGTCGTCGTCCGAGCGGAACGAGTTCGAGCAGACCATCTCGGCGAGATTGCCTGTGCGGTGGGCGAAGGTGCCCTGGTTCGGGCGCATCTCGTGGATGACCACGGGGACGCCGAGGCGGACGGCCTGCCAGGCGGCTTCGGAACCGGCCATGCCGCCGCCGACGATATGAAGGGTCTCTGTCATGCCCCGCTAGATAGGACAACGGCGGCGCAGGGGGAAGCCTGCACCGCCGGACAAACCTTGGGAGGGACCGGGGATCAGAGCGCGGTGATCCAGCCCGCGCGGTCGTGCCGATCATAGATCGAGAAGCGCCCGCCGCCGAAGACCGAGAGGGGCAGGGCGAAGACCGCCGAGAGGGCCAGCTTGGTGGCCAGCGCGTCCGAGCCGACGCCCTGGATCACCATGGCGGGCAGGACCAGCAGGATGCCGGCCAGCGCGGCGACGACCTGGGTCTTGATGCCGAAAAGCAGCCAGATCGACATGATGAAGTAGAGCACGGCGAAGGCGACGTTCTGGTAGAACATGTCGCTGATGCCCAGCGTCACGGCCTCGATCCCGGCGATGTTCCATCCCGGCATCAGGCAGACGATCGCCTCGATCATCAGGGTGGCGGACAGACAGGCCCGGAAGGCCAGTCGCAGCCAGTCGGTCAGGGTGTTCATATCGGGCCTCGCTTTCTGCGGTTGTTGCTCGATGGGGTTTGCCTCGAGGTCGACCGTGCGCGGGCAATGCGGCACCGGCGCAGGCGCCGCGTGTCACGTTTAAGGATTCATTAAGGCAGGAGTGCCGCATTTCGGGGCGCAGACGACCGGCGTCCGCGCCCCGCATGATGCGGCTCA
>JAUHZL010000421.1 GCA_030425945.1 Alphaproteobacteria bacterium
CGCGCGGGCGGCATCGAGTGCGCGGAGGGCCTGTAAGCCGGATTCTGTTCGGGGGCCGGAGCCCCCTCGATGGCCATTCCTCTGGGCGGGGTGTCGCCACCCGCGCTCGTGCTGCCAACCCGGGGCCCTGGGTGAAAGCGCACCGCGAAGGCGGGCCCCCTATTCGGCATTGCTCCCGGTGGGGCTTGCCATGCCACCCCCGTTGCCGGGGGCGCGGTGGGCTCTTACCCCACCGGTTCGACCTGACCCCGACCTGCGGGGCGGTATGGTTTCTGTGGCGCTGTCCGTCGGGTTGCCCCGCCCGGGCGTTACCCGGCACCGTCGCTTCTGGGAGTCCGGACTTTCCTCGACATCGCTGCCGCGGCCATCCGGCCCTCCGCGCGGTCCGGGGGCTACTCCGCCCCCGGCGTCCGGTCAAACGGAAAGGGCGGGATCGTGAGTATTTTTGCCAAGAAGAAGCAGCCAGCGCCGGGCGAGGTCCATGTCGGTCGCATCGAGCGGGCCGGGCGCGCCGTGGCGCGTGCGCAGGCGGAAGGCGGCGAGGCGCGTCGCCGGGTCGGCCTCCGGGTAGCCGATGGCGGCCAGGCGGGCGGCGAAGCGCGCGGGATCGGGGTCCTCGGGCAGGCCGGGCGGCAGGGCGGCGGGCCAAAGCGCGAGGCCGCCGCGCGCGAGGCGGGCCCAGTCGAAGCGGGGACCGGGATCGATCTTGCGGCCCGGGGCCATGTCGGAATGGGCGATGACCCCTGCGGGCGGGATCGCCCAGCGCGCGAGAATGCCGGGCAGCAGCGCCTCGAGGGCGCGCATCAGCGGTTCGGCGAAGGGTTCGGTGCCGGTGTTGACCAGTTCGATGCCGATGGAGCGCGAGTTGACATCGCCCTGCCCGTCCCAGGCCCCGGCCCCGGCGTGCCAGGCGCGCAGCTCCTCGTCCACCAGCTGCCAGACGGTGCCGTCGCGGTCGACGAGGTAATGCGCCGAGACCTCGGCCTCCGGCGTGCAGAGCCAGTCGCGCGCGCCGGTGGCGCTGTCCATCGCGGTGTAGTGCAGGACGACGAGGCCGGGCCTCAGCCCGTCACGCCGCGGCCCGTGGTTGGGCGAGGGATGCCGGATCGGGGTCAGTTGCCTTGCCGGGCCTGCGCCGCCAGCCGGAACGGGGTCGGGTCCCAGCCGCAGGCATAGCCGTCGCCGTCCGGGTCGAGGCCATGGCGGTCGCGCTCGGGGCCGCCGGCGGCGAGGAAGACCTCCTGCGCCTCGTTGGCGTTCGAGTAGCGGTTGCAGTTGCGCGCATCGCCGCCGAAGAGCGTGACCCGGCGGTAGAGCGCCTGCCCGCGCGGGTGGCTGGTGGCCAGCGCGTAGGCGACGATGTTCGGCCCGGTGTCGCCCGGGCGCTGCGGCAGCGCGGTCGGCTGCACGACCTCGAACTCGGCGCGGCGTTCCTCGAGGCGCGCGCGGTCGCTTTCGATCGTCTCGCGGGCGGCGACGGCCTCGAAGCTGTTCTCGTCCGACAGGCGCACCGGACCGGTGGGCGCGGCCGGGGCGGCGGCGGCAGTCGTCACCGGGGCGGCGGCGGACGTGGGGCCGATGCCGAGGGTGGCGCGGGTCTCGGCGGCGAGGCGCTCGGCCTCGGTCTGCGGGGTGGCGTCGGCGGCCAGCGCGCTCAGCGGTGCCCGTTCGCCCGAGACCGGCGCGCCGAGGCCCGCGGTGGCGCGGCCGGCCAGTTCGGCCTCGCGCTGCTGCTGGTAGCTGCGGTAGTCGCCGAAGCCGACGCCGGTGGCCTCTGCCCCGCTGTCGGGAACGGAGGTCGTGCAGGCGGCAACCGTCGCGGCTGCCGCAAGAAGAAGGATGGTGCTGCGCATCGCCCCTGCCCGGTTCGTCCTGCCTGTCGGCAATCCTACCACCAGCGCGCGGGTTTTGCCACGAATCCCGCGGCTTGCTCGAGCGCGTAGGCGGTATTCAGCAGATCGCCCTCGTCCCACGGACGGCCGATCAGCTGCAATCCGAGCGGCAGGCCCTGCGCGTCGAGGCCCGCGGGCACGCTGATGCCGGGCAGTCCGGCGAGGTTCACGGTGACGGTGAAGACGTCGTTGAGATACATCTGCACCGGGTCGGCCTCGGCCATCTCGCCCAGCCCGAAGGCGGCGGACGGAGTGGCGGGGGTCAGGATCGCATCGACACCCGCCGCGAAGACGTCGTCGAAGTCCTTCTTGATCAGGGCACGGACCTTGCGGGCACGGTTGTAATAGGCGTCGTAGAAGCCCGCCGACAGCACGTAGGTGCCGATCATCACGCGGCGCTGCACTTCCGGCCCGAAGCCCTCGGCGCGGGTCTTCTCGTACATCTCGGTGATGCCGTCGCCCTGCGCCAGTTTCGCCCGGTGCCCGAAGCGCACGCCGTCGTAGCGCGCGAGGTTCGACGAGGCCTCGGCGGGCGCGATGACGTAATAGGCGGGCAGCGCGTACTTCGTGTGCGGCAGCGAGATGTCGCGCAATTCGGCCCCGGCGTCGCGCAGCATCTCGGCGCCCTGCTGCCAGAGCGCCTCGATCTCGGACGGCATCCCGTCCATGCGGTATTCCTTCGGGATGCCGATGACCTTGCCGCGGATGTCGCCGGTCAGCATCGCCTCGAAGTCGGGCACCGCGAGGTCGGCGGAGGTCGAGTCCTTCGGGTCGTGGCCCATCATCG
>JAUHZL010000422.1 GCA_030425945.1 Alphaproteobacteria bacterium
CGGGTCCGGCACCGCGCCGGTGGCCGGGTCCCAGCCCAGCCAGCGCGCGCCCAGCGCGCCAAGGTCCCCAGAGGGCCTGTAATAGACCGCGTATCGCCGATATCCCATGCCCTGCCTGCCTCTCCCCCGGAGTTCCGCCCATGACTGACACCCTCCGCCTTGCGAATGCAAACCTGATCCTGCCCGAGGGGGTGGTTCGCGGGGCCCTGACCGTGCAGCGCGGCACGATTGCCGCGATCGAGCCGGGCGCGACCGACACCCGGGACGCGATCGACTGCGAGGGCGACTACCTCGCCCCCGGCCTGATCGAGCTGCACACCGACAACCTCGAACGCCACATCACGCCGCGCCCCAAGGTCGCCTGGCGCCACGATGCCGCGATCCTCGCCCATGATGCCGAGCTGGCGGGCTGCGGGATCACCACCGTCTTCGACGCGATCCGGGTCGGCTCCATCGTCGAGGCCTCGGTCGGCTATCACAAGTACGCCCGGCAGATGGCGACCGAGATCCTGACCGCGCGGGCGGCCGGGGTCCTGAAGATCAGCCACCATATCCACCTGCGGGCCGAGATCTGCTCGGAAACGCTGGAGGACGAGCTGTCCGAGTTCGGCCCGGAGGACCGGGTCGGCATCGTCAGCCTGATGGACCACACCCCCGGCCAGCGGCAGTTCGCGGACATCTCCAAGTTCGAGGACTACGTGCGCGGCAAGCACGGGCTGTCGAAGACCGGCTTCGACGCCTACGTGCAGTATCTCTACGGTTTGCAGGAAAAGCTGGGCGCCAAGCACGAGGCCGCCGCCGTCGCCGCCGCCCGGCACATGGGGGCCGCGATTGCCAGCCACGACGACAGCACGGAAGCCCAGGTCGCCGCCTCGGTGGCCCATGGGGTCACCGTGGCCGAGTTCCCGACCACCGAGGAAGCCGCCCGCGCCTGCCATGCCGCGCAGATCCGCACGATCATGGGCGCGCCGAACCTGATCCGGGGCGGCTCGCACTCGGGCAACGTCTCGGCGCAGGTGCTGGCGGAAGCCGGCCTGCTCGACATCCTGTCGTCGGACTACATTCCGGCGGCGCTGCTGATGGCGGCGGTCCGGCTAGGCGCGCTCTGGGGCGACATGGCGCGCGGGCTGGCGACCGTCACCGCCGCCCCCGCCGCCGCAGTCGGCCTGACCGATCGCGGGGCGCTGGCCCGGGGCCTGCGCGCCGACCTGCTGCGCTTCCGCGTTGCCGAGGACCTGCCGGTGATCCGGGGCGTCTGGGTCACCGGGCGGCAGGTCGCCTGACGCTCAGCCCAGCACGCCGGACCGGAAGGCGCGCGGGCTTTGCCCGGTCTCCTGCCGGAATGCCTTGGCGAAGTGGGCGGGGTCGTCGAAGCCCAGCGACCAGCCGATCTCCGAGACTGGGCGCAGCGTGTAGGCCAGCTCGCGCCGGGCCTCCATCATAACCCGTTGGCGGATCACCCGCGACGCGGGCCGCCCGAGTACTGCCCGGCAGGCCCGGTTCAGGTGCGAGGCCGTTCGCCCCAGCGCCCCGGCATAGGCCGCGACGCGCTTCTCCTCGCGGAACCGGGCGTCGAGCAGGGCGAGGAACCCGGCCACCAGCGCCTCGTAGGGGCCTTGCGGCACCGGGCCCCCGCCATCTTCCGCGGCCCGGGCCACGCGCAGCAGGCACAGGCCGATCAGGCCCGTCAGCACCGGCGCGCGCAGGCTGCGCTGTGCCCGATGTTCATCCGCGATCTGGCGCAGCGCCTCGCGCAACTCCGGCTCGGCCGGTCCCAGCCACGGGCGCGCCAGCTCCGGCGGGGTCCGAGCGCCCAGCGCGGCCGCCAGCGTGGCCTGCGGAAAGGTGATGACCATCCCCTCCGATCCCGGTTCGAACGCGAAGCCATGCGCGCAGAGCCGGGGCACGAACACCACCGTCCCGGACCGCAGGGCATGGCGTGCCCCGTCGACCTCGGCCCAGCCGCCGCCATTCTCCATCAGCAGCAGTTGCGACAGCGCGTCATGGCGGTGAATCGCGATTTCCCAGTCGAGCGGCGCGGCCCGGTCCGCCAGCGTCTCGACATGGCACAGGTCCGGCAGGCCCTCGGCCTCGCCATAGAGCCCGAAGGCCGGAATCCGTGTCGCTGGGTTGTTCATGCGCGATTGATACAAGTTTTTGGCCGAACCGGCCTGTATGCGCGCCAAGCCTGTCCGATATCTTCCGAAGGGTCAAAGGGGAGGGACAGATGCGCACACAGGTCTGCATCATCGGCGGCGGCCCGTCCGGCCTGCTGCTCAGCCAATTGCTGCACCGGGCCGGGATCGACACGGTCGTCCTCGAGCAGCGCACACGCGACTACGTCCTGTCCCGCATCCGGGCGGGCGTGCTCGAACGCGGGCTCTGCACCCTCCTGCGCAAGGCCGGGGTCGGCGACCGGATGGACCGCGAGGGCCTCGTCCATGACGGCACCCTGATCGCCGCCGCCGGGCGCCAGTTCCGCATCTCGTTCAAGGACCGGGTCAACGACTCGGTCGTGGTCTACGGCCAGACCGAGGTGACCCGCGACCTCTACGCCGCCCGCGACGCGATGGACGGCCTCGTGATCCACGAGGCGGAGGGCGTCACCCTGCACGATGTCGACACCGACCACCCCCATGTCACCTATCGCAAGGACGGGACCGAGCACCGGATCGA
>JAUHZL010000035.1 GCA_030425945.1 Alphaproteobacteria bacterium
CGCCGCCTCTCCGGGCGGTCGTCGTATCTTGCCCGAACCCGCCCGGTTTTTCAATTTGGCAAAGGCCTGCGCGTCAGGGCTTCAGGCGGTATCCGATCCGGAACCAGTGCCAGCAGAGCGCCAGCACCGCGGCCGACGCCAGCGTGCAGACCACGAGGCCGCGCCACGGGTCGCTGTCCGAGGTGCCGATGTAGCCGTAGCGAACCCCGTCGATCAGGTAGAAGACCGGGTTGAAATGGGTCAGCACCTGCATCCAGCCGGGCAGCCCCTCGACCGAGTAGAAGGTGCCCGACAGGAAGCTCAGCGGGACGACGATGAAATTCGTCACCGCCGCCATCTGGTCGAACTTGTCCGCGAAGATCGCCGCGACTATGCCCAGCGCCCCGAGAAAGAGCGCCCCCAGCAGGATGAACACCAGCGCCCAGAGCGGGTGCGCCGGGACCTGCCCGAGGAACAGCGCCAGCGCCGAAGCCACCGCCAGCCCGACGAAGAGGCCGCGCAGGACGCCGCCCGCCGCGTAGCCCGTCACCAGCTCGCCCGCCGAGAGCGGCGGCATCAGCGTGTCGACGATGTTGCCCTGCACCTTGGAGATGACGATCGAGGACGAGGTGTTCGCGAACGCGTTCTGGATCACCGTCATCATCAGGATGCCGGGGGCGAGGAACTGCAGGAACGGCACGCCCATCACCGGCGCGCGGTTGGCGCCGAAGGCCAGCGCGAAGACCGTCAGGAACAGGCCGGCCGTCACCAGCGGGGCCGCCAGCGTCTGCGTCCAGACCGCGAGGAACCGGCGCGCCTCGCGCCCGATCAGCGTCATCAGCCCGCGTCCGTTGACGCGTCCGAAACGGCGCACGCCCATGTCGGTTCGGCTGTGGGTGCCGGTCGTCATGTCTCGTCTCTCCCCTGCGGCTCGGCGCGGCCTCCTTGTATCCGGCCTGCCGATGGTTACAATGTCGGAAAGTCACAAGACCGCCAGCGCCCGGGGCACCGGACCGGCGGTCCTTTCATCCGTAGGGGTTCCCGATGTCCTGGACCGACGAGCGCGTCGAGATTCTGAAAACGATGTGGACCGAGGGCAAGAGCGCCAGCCAGATCGCCAAGGAGCTGGGCGGCGTCACCCGCAACGCCGTGATCGGCAAGGTGCATCGCCTCGGCCTGTCGAACCGCAACGGCGGCGGCGGCACCGGGGCGGCGGCCGCACCGGCCCAGCCCGCGCCCGCCGCCAAGGCCGCCCCCGCCCGCGAACGCGCCGACGCCGCGCCGGAAGCCGCCCCCGAGACCCCGCGCGCGCCGGAGCCGGAACCGGCTGCCCCGGCGGCGACCAACGTCACCCCGATGCCGCCGCGCAAGCCGATCGTGACCGCAGGCCAGCCGCTGCCGCCGCAGCCCTCGGCGAACGAGATCAGCCCGGAAGCGCTGGCGACCGTCCGCGAGGTCGAGAAGAAGGCCCGCAAGATCGGCCTGATGGACCTGACCGAGCGGACCTGCAAATGGCCGATCGGCGACCCGGCCACCGAGAATTTCTACTTCTGCGGACTGCCGTCGCAGCAGGGCAAGCCCTATTGCGAGGCCCATGTCGGCGTGGCCTTCCAGCCGATGAGCGCCCGGCGCGACCGCCGCCGCTGAGGGTCACGCGCGCTCGATCAGGTCCCAGCGATTGCCCCACGGGTCGCGGAACACCGCGACCGTGCCATAGGCTTCGTGGCGCGGGACCTCCTCGAACGTCACCCCCCAGTCCTGCATCCGGGCATGGCTGGCGGCGAAGTCGTCGGTTTCGAGGAAAAAGCCGACCCGCCCGCCATGCTGGTTCCCGAGGGCGGCCTGCTGCCCGGGCGTCGCAACCCGCGCCAGCAGCACCTCCGATCCGCCGCCCGGCGCGCCCAGCCGGACCCAGCGCTTGGCGTCGCCCTGCGCCGTGTCTTCGAGCAGGGTGAAGCCCAGCGCCCCGGTGAAGAAGGCAATCCCCTCGTCGTAGTCGGGCACCAGCACCGCGACCGTGGCCAGCCGCATCAGTTGCCCCCGCCGAGCAGCCCGCCGAGATTTTGGAGAAGCTGCTGGCCGACCTGGTTGCGCAGTTCGTCCGCCTGCTGATCGACGCGGTCGCGCACCGCCTGTTCGACATTGCCGTCCGTGGTGCTGGTATCGACCCCCAGTTCGCGGCGCAGGGCCTCCTCGGCCTGGCTGCGGACCTGCTGCTCGATCGCCTCGCGCTCGGCGGCCAGGTTCTGGTTGAGGATCGCTTCGAGGTCGGGGCGCACGCTGACGTCGGACCACGGGCCTTCCACGATGACCGGCACCGTGATCCCGTTCCCCCCGGTCAGCGCGACCGGCACGATGCGGTACGAGACGCTCTGGTTGCCGATGTCGATGGTGCCGGAGCCGGTCGCCCGCAGCAGCGGGGCGTCGAAGTTGAGGTCGGTGTTGCTCGCAACGCCGCCCGCGATGGTGGCGGAAGCGGTAATCGCGTTGAACACGGTCTTCGCCCCCTCGCCGCGATACCCGACGTCGAGGTTGCGGATCATCCCGCCGAGGTCGAGGCCCAGAAGCTCGCCCTGCCCGATGCTGGCCTGCGCCTCGCCCGACATCGAGCGCATCAGCGCGTCGAGCGAATTGCCCGCCATCAGGTACTTCACCCGCAGGTCGGCGTTGCCCACCAGCCGGTCGATGTCGGCGAAGTCGGTCAGCAGCGGTTGCAGCGCCACGCCGCGCGCGCTGATGTCACCGCCCAGCGACAACCCGTTGCGCCCGTTGACGACCGCCTGCCCGCTGATCGTGCCGCCGTAAGCCCCGGCGCGGGCGATGTCGGCAACCATCCGGGCGCGGTCGAGGGTGACCTTGGCGTCGATCGGACCCATCTTCAGCAGCCCGAGGTCGAGCGTGGTCAGGCTGAGCGTCACCTCCGCGTCGAGCGCGTCGAGGCCAGAGACGTCGATGGGGGCACGGGACCATCCGCTGGCACCGCCGCCGCCCGAGCCGCCGCTGCCACCCGACCCGGCGGTGAAGGCCGACAGGTCCAGCGCGCCGCCCGACAGGTTGGCGGTCAGCTTCATCCGCCCCGCCGTGGCGAGGTCGAGGTCCACCGCCATCCGGTTGCCGCCCAGCGTGACGGCCCCGCCCCGCAGGAACAGCCCGCCGGTCTGCCCGGTATAGGTCACCCGACCGGAAGCGGCGATGTTGCGGTCGAGCCCGCCGGGCAGCGCCGGGGCCGCCTGCCCCAGCGCCTGCATCAGCGGCCCGAGGGCAGCAACGGTCACCGAACTGTCACCCTCGACCGCCACCGGTTGCAGCCCGGCGCGGCCGTCGAAGCGCACCTCGGCCCCGGCCAGACCGGCGGCCAGCCGCACCGATTGCACCCCGCCGCCGAGGAAGGCGGACAGGTTCCCGATGGCCGCGTCGATCGACAGGTCGGCCCCGTTGAAGCGGCCGGTGCCGGTCGCCCGCGCCTCGCCGCCCGCGGGCAGCGCAACCTCGAGGTTCAGCGCGGTCAGGGCGATCTCGCTGCCTGCGCCATGGTCGATGAAGCGTAGGCTGGCGTTCTCCAGCAGGCCCCGGTCCAGCACGATGGGCGGCAGGGAGCCGCCTGCGCCGGTGTCCTGCGGGGTCGTATCGGCGGCGGCGGCCTCGCCCGGCGGCAGAAGCTCCCAGTTGCCCGAGCCGTCGGCGCGACGCTCCAGCAGGACATTGGCGCCGACGGCGCTGACCTCCTCGATCTCGACCGCGCCTGACAGGAGCGGCATGACCCGCACCCCGATTGACAGGCTGTCTGCCGTCAGCATCGGGCCGTTCTGCGACCAGTCGGCATTGGCCAGCACCACAGGCCCGGTGCGCACGCCCAGCGTCGGCCAGAGCGTCGGGCGGACCTCGCCGCCGATCTCCAGCGCGCGGCCGGTGGCGGCGGTGAACTGCTCGGCGGCCAGCCGGGCGATCCGCTCGCTCGGCAGCAGGAAGAGCGCCGCGACGGCCAGAACCACCACCGCCACAAGCGCCCCGATCAGCCGGACGATCCACCGCATGCTGCTCTCCCCTTCTTTTGTCTGGGGAAAGGGTAGCCTGTGCGCGCGCCGGAAAAAAGGGAGGGCGGACCGGCGGCCCGCCCTCTTGCGCGATTGTGACGACGGTTCAGAGCCGGATCAGCGGCAGCCCCATCAGGGCCTGCGCGAAGACCACGAGGGTCAGCGCGGCATACCCCGCCCCGGCCAGCGCGACGGTGCGCCCCGGTTGCGCGGTCCCGGCCCGGTCGAGCAGCAGACCGAGCACCGGCAGCGCCTGCATGGCGTGGAGCGACAGGAAATGCGCCGGGCGCAGGTCGCCCACCTCCGCCGACCAGCCGACGAGCGGCAGGCGGGTGTCGAGAACCGGCGTGCCGACATAGTGCCCGGTGCCCGAGGACATGGTGCCCGCCACGATCAGCGTCAGCACGAAGGACAGAACGAAACCCCAGGTCACCCCGCTGCGCAGCCCCGGCGTCAGCGCCGCGTCGCCGTCCCGGGCCGCCGCCACGCCGAAGACCGCGATGCCCAGCACCAGCAGCACCGCGCCGGTGCCCATGACGCTGACGTACATGATCTCGTGGAACGGCGTGGAGAAGTTGAAGTGCGAGGCCTCGGCCCGCGCCGCCTGGTAGATCATGTAGCCCATCTCCAGCACCATCGCGGTGCCCATCACGGCCGTCATGCCGCGCAGGATCAGGCCGTCGCGCCGGCGCGGGCTGAGGCGATCCTCGACCAGGGCGAGGGTCGCGAAGAGGGCGACGAAGGACAGCGCGAACTTCAGCGGCTTGGCCCAGACCGGCGAGCCGTCGATCAGGCGCGGGTCGAAGGCGGCCCAGACGAGCGCCAGCAGGGTCAGCGCCGCGGCGACCGCCGTCAGCGACCACAGGAGCGACGGCGCGCGGGCGGCGGGCAGGTCGCGGGACAGGACGAGCGGGGTCATGCCAGCGCCTCCGACCGGGCGGGCAGCAGCCGCACCGCGCCCTCGGTGGCCAGCGCCAGCAGGACGCCCATCGGCCCGAACAGGAAGATCGTGACCAGCACCGGGGCCTGCAGCACCCGGACGACGCCCGCGCGGTCCATCCTGTCGGCCATCAGCGCGCCGATCATCAGGTCGAAGGCGAGGTAATGCACCCAGCCCGCCAGCAGGACCTCGGGCGTCTCGAACAGCAGCGCGACGTTGGCGAGGCTGTCGTAGCCGCCCTCGGCGGTGAAGAAATGCGCCAGCACCAGCGCGGAATAGAGTGCGGCCAGCACGAGCGGCACCGCCGTCCGCGGCAGGTGGCCGAGCGCCGCCCAGCGCCGGGGGGCGAGGATCAGAACCGCCCAGCCCGCCATGGCGAGCGGGTTGGCGATCTGGAACAGGAAGTCGGGGGTCATGGCGTCCTTTCCCGCCGGCCAGGGGCCCGGCGACCGAAGGTGAATATTTCCGCTGTAAGTTTCCAGTGGAAATATCTCTGCCCGACTCGGTCGCTGCATGCAAGAGAAATCTTTACACCGGAAACATTCCGGCGTTATCTCGGCGCATGGAACGCAAGACCTATCACCACGGCGACCTGAAGACGGCGCTGGTCGAAGCCGGGATCGACATTCTCGAGGCCGAGGGCCTGAAGGGGCTGTCGCTCCGCAGTCTCGCCGCCCGCGTGGGGGTTTCGCACACTGCGCCCAAGAACCACTTCGGCGCGATGCGGGGCCTTCTGACCGCTCTGGCGGCGGAAGGGTTCCGGCGCCATGCCGCCCACATGCAGGCGGGACTGCCGCCCGATGCCTCCGACGCCGAGAAGCTGCAGGCGGCGATGCATGGCTACGTCGCCTTCGTCGAGGCGCATCCGCATCTCTACGGGCTGATGTTCTCGCCGGACCTCGTGGATCAGGACTCGCCCGACCTGATCGAGGCGGGCCATGCCAGCTACCTGATCCTCGAAGACCTCGCCCGGCATCTGGACTGGTCGCGCAAGGACGAGCCCGAGGCGCAGGTGCGCGGCGAGATCATGCTGTGGTCGCTGGTTCACGGCTATGCCACCCTGCGCCAGTCGGGCAAGCTGCCGCTCAGCCCCCGAACCGGCGCGGTGCTGGGCATCGCCGAGATCGCGCCCCGCTTCGGCCGCCGCACCGGCGACTGAGCGCCGGTCCCGCGCGGCAGCCCCTTCCCCGCGCGCCTGTCCCGCGCTAGGAGCCGCATCATGTCGCAGAACCCGCCCAATCTCCGCCCCGACCTTGCGCCGCGCCCGGTCCTCGATGCCGCGCCGCGTCCCGGCCAGCCGACCATCGGCATGGTCTCGCTGGGCTGCCCCAAGGCCCTGGTGGACAGCGAGCGGATCCTGACCCGGCTGCGGGCCGAGGGCTACGCGATCTCGCCCGACTATTCGGGCGCGGACGCGGTTATCGTGAACACCTGCGGCTTCCTCGACTCGGCGAAGGCCGAATCGCTGGAGGCGATCGGCGAGGCGCTGCGCGAGAACGGCCGGGTGATCGTGACCGGCTGCCTCGGCGCCGAGCCGGAATACATCACGGGCGCGCATCCCAAGGTCCTGGCGGTCACCGGGCCGCACCAGTACGAGGCGGTGCTCGATGCGGTCCACGGCGCCGTGCCGCCCGCGCCCGATCCCTTCGTGGACCTGATCCCGGCGCAGAACGTCACCCTGACGCCGCGCCACTACAGCTACCTGAAGATTTCCGAAGGCTGCAATCACGCCTGCAAGTTCTGCATCATCCCCGACATGCGCGGCAAACTCGTCTCGCGCCCGGCCCATGCCGTGGTGCGCGAGGCGGAACGGCTGGTCGCCGCCGGGGTGAAGGAGTTGCTGGTCATCAGCCAGGACACCTCGGCCTACGGTGTCGACCTGCGCCATGCCGAGGCGAACGGCCACCGTGCCCATATCACCGACCTCGCCCGCGACCTCGGCGGGCTGGGGGCCTGGGTGCGGCTGCACTACGTCTATCCCTACCCGCACGTGCGCGAGCTGATCCCGCTGATGGCCGACGGGCTGGTCCTGCCGTATCTCGACATCCCGTTCCAGCATGCCCACCCGGACACGCTGAAGCGCATGGCGCGGCCGGCCGCCGCCGAGCGGACGCTGGACCGGATCGCGGAATGGCGCTCGATCTGCCCGGAGATCACCCTGCGCTCGACCTTCATCGTCGGCTATCCCGGCGAGACGGAGGCCGAGTTCCAGACCCTGCTCGACTGGATGGACGAGGCGCAACTCGATCGCGTCGGCTGCTTCCAGTACGAGAACGTCAAGGGCGCACGCGCCAACGCCCTGCCCGATCACGTCCCCGACGAGGTCAAGCAGGAGCGCTGGGACCGGTTCATGGAAAAGGCGCAGGCGATTTCCGAGGCGAAGCTGGCCGCCAAGGTCGGCACGCGGCTGGCGGTGATCGTGGACAGCGTGGACGAGGACGGCGCGGTCTGCCGGACGCAGGCCGACGCGCCCGAGATCGACGGCAACCTGTTCATCGACGAGGGGTTCGAGAACCTCGCGCCCGGCGACATCCTGACCGTCGAGGTGGATGAAGCCGGGGACTACGACCTCTGGGGGCGTCCGGTCTGATCAGCCGGTGACCAGCGCGTTCAGCAGGCCCTTGTTCCGGCAATACTCCGGCGCGTGGTCGGCATGGCCGCCCTCGGCGAGGAAGCCCTTGCACTGCTCGACGCTGTCGCAGCGGGTGCAGCGCATCACGGCGGTGCGGTAGCCTTCGGCGCTGATGTGGTGATCGACCATCTCGGTCCCCAGATCCAGGTCCAGCTTGTCGGCCATCCGGTTCACCAGGTCCGAATGTTCGTCGATCTTGCGGAAGATGTTCATGGCACTCGCTCCAGTTCGTTGCGCCTGCAATGACACGGGGCCGCGCCCCGCGACATGACGCAGATCAATTCGGGCGCGGCGCGGCGGGCGTGCCTGCAAGGCCGGTCTCGGCCTCGGACAGCACACGGCCTTCGCGCAGGGCGACGAAGGTGTCGTGGTTCACGCAGCTTTCGGGCACCTCGTCGGCGATGTCGGTCTGGCGCGCCAGCCACTCGGTGCAGCCGCAGTTCCATTCGCAGAGGCGGCAGCGGGTCACGATGTCGGCGTACTGCCGCCGGCTGATCTGCCCCTCGTAAAGTGCGTCGGTGAGACTGACGCCGACCGCGCGGGCCATGCCCAGCGTCAGCCAGTAGTGATAGTGCACGTCGCCAAGCTGTTTCATCGGTCCTCCAGGGGATCGGAGTTCTGGTCGTCTGATCCCCAGACTGACGTGTCCGGCGGCTGCCGTCCTTGATCCGCGTCAAGCCGGAAAATCTTTTCCTGCCAGCAGGTTGCGTGCCCCCAAACAGGCGAAGGGCAGGCCCCCTCAGACCTGCCCTCACGCCCCCGCTGCGCCGGGGTGATCAAGTTCCGGCGCGCAGGCCTTCCAGCCGGTCGCGATTCCGGCAGTAGCCGGGCGCATGCTCGGCGACCCCACCCTCGTGGTCGTCGAGCCAGTGCTCGCAAGCGGTCGGATCGGTGCAGCCGGTGCAGCTGAGCACCACGTCCGACAGCTCTTCCACCGGCAGCCGACCCCGCATCGTGGCCTCCTCCAGATCAACCCCCAGCGTGGTTGCCATGCGGTCCACCAGACCCGCGTGGCGCTTCAAGGTCAGTCTGTCGGGCATCGGGGCCTCCATCCTGTCGGCGGGAACGCTTCTGCGTCCGTCTGTGCATCCACCATGCCGACTCGGGGCCCGGGACGCCTTGACGCAGATCAACCGGCCCGGCGGCGCGGCGTCGAACTATCCCGGAATTGCCACGAATCTGCCGGGATTCCAGGGCATGCCGCCCGGCATGGGTATCGCGATGACAGGGATCTGCCGGCGTCTCGGCGCGTTCTGGCGGGATGAGGACGGGGCCGCGACCGTGGACTGGGTCGTGCTGACCGCGGCCGGTCTGCTGACCGGGATCGCCGTGATGGGCGAGGTCCGCGACGGGGTCGAGGACCTGTCGCGCGACATCGACGCGACGCTGCGGATGGACATCATCCGCACCAGCTTCGAGGATCCGGCCCCCGAAGCCGCCCAGACCGACTGATCCGTTACAGGCCCGCCGCGACCCGCCGCACGGTGGCCAGCCGGTCGGCATTGCGCGGGTGGCTGCCGAGGAACTCGTCGCCGGGATCGGGCAGCCGCTCGAAGAACAGCGCGCCGCGCAGCGGGTCGTAGCCGCCCCGCTTGGTGATGACCGTCCCGAGCGCATCGGCCTCCAGTTCATGCTCCTTCGAATACCGCCGCGCACCGACGAAGGCCCCGGCCCGCAGCGCCTGGTCGATGACGCTCTGCTGGGTCGTGGGATCGGCCCCCGAGGTCAGCACGGCCGCCGCCAGCCCCGCGAGCAATGCACCCGACCGCGCCTGCTGCTGGGTCTGGGGGATGTGGTCCTCGATGTGATGGGCCGCCTCGTGGCCCAGCACGAAGGCCAGTTCGTCGGCGTTCCGGGCCTCGGCGATCAGGCCGGGCGTGAAGACGATCACCGGCCGGCCATCGGGGTCGAGGGTCTGGAAGGCGTTCACCTGGTCCCCCGCCGCCTCGTCGACGGCGATGAGGAAGTCGCAATTGCCGCCCCGGCGGACCCGGCACTCGGCCTCGGCGACGGGTTCGAGCCGCGCGACGACCTCGACGAAGGTGCGGGCGGCGACCTCGGGGGCGAGCTTCGGCGCGACGGGGGCCGCGGACAGAACCGGCGGCGCCCCGGCGGGCGCGGGCGGCGGCGGGACATCGCAGGCCGCCAGCGCCAGCAGCGCCATTCCCCCGACAATCGCACGCCGTCCCCG
Organism: Alphaproteobacteria bacterium; assembly: GCA_030425945.1. Classification (GTDB taxonomy): domain Bacteria; phylum Pseudomonadota; class Alphaproteobacteria; order Rhodobacterales; family Rhodobacteraceae; genus Dinoroseobacter. The sequence goes on from JAUHZL010000035.1 coordinate 9,777, forward strand.
CATCCCGAAGCCCCTCTGCCTGACCGGGCTGGATGTAGGGGCTCGGGCCGCGAAAGACCAGCGGGCCGGGTCCCCCGCGTGCTGCGCTTGCAAAACGGGCTGCCAGCGTTAGCATCGCGCGCATGTTTACGATCGAGCATGATTTCGACGCGACTGTCGTGACGCTGGTGGACGAGGGCGAGGCCCCGCTCACCGAGGACGTGACGATTCATGCCTTCGAGGATTGCGTCACGCTGGAACAGCTCGATCCCCGGACCGAGGACGTAGTGCGCATCACCCTGTCGATGTCTCAGCTCGCCGATCTCGGGGCCGCCCTCGACCTGCCGGAAGGGGTCTATCGCCTGCGCCCCGCCGACGAGGACGACGAGGACGCCGCCGACGCCTGAGCCGCGCTACGGCTCGATCCGGAACAGCTTGTCGCGCGCGGTGTCGCCCCGCACCAGCGTCAGCCGGCTCTTCGGGACGCCCAGCGCCTTGGCCAGCAGGCGCACCACCGCGGCCGTGGCCTTGCCCTTTTCCGGGGCCACCGTGACCCAGACCCGCAGGCCCTCCGGGCCCTCCTCGACCGCGTTGCGCCGGGCCGAGGGCGTCACGCGCACCGCCAGTTCGGTGCCGGGGGCTGCACGGGCGCTCAGGTCGGGCAGGTCCATGCTTTCCCCTCCGGCGGCTCTCGGGCTAGGCTCGGGTTTATTGTCCCTTCGCGCGACGAGGAGAACAAGCCCATGCGCACCGGGTTCTTTTTCGATGAACGCTGCCTCTGGCACCACGGCGGCCAGTACGCGCTGACGGTTCCGGTCGGCGGGCTGGTGCAGCCCCTCGCGGCAGGCGGCCTGCCCGAAAGCCCCGAAACCAAACGCCGCCTGCGGACGCTGATCGAGGTGTCGGGGCTTCTGGCCGACCTCGACCTGACGTCGGCGCCCCCGGCGACCTGGGAGGACCTGCTGCGGGTCCATCCCGACAGCTACCTGACCCGGTTCCGCGCCGCCTCGGACGCGGGTGGCGGCGAGTTGGGACCGCGCGCCCCCTTCGGCGCGGGCGGCTTCGAGATCGCCGCCCTGTCGGCCGGGCTGGCGAAGGGCGCGCTCGTCTCGGTGCTGCAGGGCCGCCACCGGAACGCCTATGCCCTGACCCGCCCGCCGGGCCACCACTGCCTGCCGGAAGAGCCGAACGGCTTCTGCCTGCTCGCCAACATCGCGATTGCCGTCGAGGCCGCCTTTGCCGCGCGGCTGACCGAGCGGGTGGCGGTGCTCGACTGGGACGTGCACCACGGCAACGGGACCGAGGCGATCTTCTACGACCGCGACGACGTGCTGACGATCTCGATCCACCAGGACCACAACTATCCGATGGACACCGGCGACGTCGCCGACCAGGGCGCGGGGCCCGGCGAGGGCGCGAACATGAACATCCCCCTGCCCCCCGGCGCCGGTCATGCGACGTATCTGGAGGCGATGGAGCGGCTCGTGCTGCCCGCGCTGGCGCGGTTCGAGCCGGACTGCATCGTGGTTGCCTGCGGCTACGACGCCTCGGCGGTCGATCCGCTGGGCCGGATGCTGGCCACGGCGGACACCTTCCGCCAGATGACCCGCATGGTGGCCGAGGCGGCCGACGAGCACTGTGACGGACGGCTGATGCTGGCGCACGAGGGCGGCTATTCCGAGGTCCACGTGCCGTTCTGCGGCCATGCCGTGCTGGAAGAGCTGTCTGGCAGCGCCGTGCGCGCCCCCGACCCGCTGGCCGCGACCCTGGCCCTGCGGCAGCCGAACGCCCGGATGGAGGGCGTGTTCAGCCACTGGCTGACCGAGCTTGAGGACGTGTTCTTCTGACCCCCGGACGTCCCGGCGATTGCAACGGCGCGGCGGCGGGCTTACCTCCGGTCCGACCGACAGATGCCCCGGAGCCCGCGATGATCGCCCCCCTGACCCCGAACGCCCACGTGATGGAGTTCCTGCTCACCCGCCGATCCCGGCCGGCCAAGACGTTGCAGGGCCCGGCCCCGGACCGCGCGGCGCTGCGCGAGATCCTGACCGCCGCCGCGCGGACGCCGGATCACGGCAAGCTGGAGCCGTGGCGCTTCATCGTGCTGGAGGCCCCTGCCCTGCGCCGCATTGCCGGGCAGGTCGCCGCGCGCGGCGCGGAGCTGGGGATCGAGCCCGAGAAGCTGGCCAAGTCGGTCGCGGAATACGAGACCTCGCCGCTCGCAGTGGTCGTCGTGGCCTCGCCCAAACCGTCCGACAAGATCCCGGCGATCGAACAGACCTACTCCGCGGGCGCGGCGTGCCTCGCACTCCTGAACGCGGCGCTGGCCTCGGGCTGGGGCGCGAACTGGCTCAGCGGCTGGGCGAGCCATGACCGGGCCTTCGTCGAAACCGCCTTCGGCCTGTCCCCTGCCGAGTCGGTCGCCGGGGTCATCCACATCGGCACCGAGGGCGCGGTGCCGCCCGAGCGGCCGCGCCCGGACCTCGATGCGCTGGTCCGCTGGGTGTCCGCATGATCGGAACGATCCTCTCCAGCTTCTCCGCCGCGGTGAACCAGAGCTTCGACCCGCGCTTCCGCCGCGTGTTGTTGCTGGGCGTCGGGCTGACCGTGGCGCTGCTGGCCGCGATCTATGCCGGGGTGCTGTGGCTTCTGAACGTGCTGGTGCCCGAAACGCTGGTTCTGCCGCTGATCGGCGAGGTGACCTGGATCAACGACCTGGCCTCCGGGGCCTCGATCCTCGTGATGCTGGTCGCCTCCGTCTTCCTGATGGTGCCGGTGGCCTCGGCGTTCACCGGGCTCTTCCTCGAACAGGTGGCTGATGCGGTCGAGGACCGGCACTACCCCGCGTTGCCGCCCGCCAAGGGGGCCTCGATCCTCGACGGGCTGCGCGACGCGCTCGGCTTTCTCGGCGTCCTGATCGTGGCGAACCTGCTGGCACTGGTGCTCTACCTCGTCTTTGCCCCGCTCGCGCCGGTGATCTTCTGGGGCCTGAACGGCTTCCTTCTGGGGCGCGAATACTTCCAGCTCGTGGCCCTGCGCCGCCTGCCGCCGGACCAGGCCAAGGCGATGCGCAGCCGCCATGCGGGCACGATCTGGATCGCAGGCGTCCTGATGGCGCTGCCGCTGACCGTGCCGATCGTGAACCTGTTCGTGCCGGTGCTGGGCGTGGCGACCTTTACCCACCTCTTCCACCGGCTGGGGGCGCGGGGCTGACCCCGCGCCAGAAACCTCAGCCGTCCGGGTAGAACACCCGATAGAGGTTGATGTCGTCGACCGTCACGAGGCCGGAAATGATGACTGCCGAGGTGCCGGCCCAGACCACCAGCGAAATGCCGGTGACCCAGAGCAGCTTGCGCTTGAGATCGAGATGCGCGGGCGAGCCGCCGGAGGTGCCGAGCAGCCGCTCGCCCTCGTCGCCCTGCGTGC
>JAUHZL010000036.1 GCA_030425945.1 Alphaproteobacteria bacterium
GCCGACGCAACGAATGATCCCTCAAGAATTCACTTTGTAGGTCAGGAATTGTGACCTAACATCGGTTGCAGGCAATCTTGGGAGGGAATGCCCGATGTCTCGGCAAGATGTGCGTCTGTCCGACCGGTTCGACCTCACGCGATCCCCCGTGCTGCTGAACGGCACGCAGGCGCTGGTGCGGCTCATGCTGACCCAGTCCGCGCGCGACAAGGCGGCCGGTCTGACCACGGCGGGCTTCGTCACCGGCTACCGCGGCTCGCCGCTGGGGGCGGTAGACCAGCAGATGTCCCGCGCCAAGGCCGAGCTGGCCGCCGCGAACGTGATCTTCAAGGAAGGCCTGAACGAGGACCTCGCGGCCACCGCGCTCTGGGGCACCCAGCAGGCCGAGCTGCGGGGCGAGGGGAAATACGACGGAGTCTTCGGCCTGTGGTACGGCAAGGGGCCGGGGGTGGACCGCTCGGGCGACGCCATGAAGCACGCCAACATGGCGGGCACGTCGCCGAAGGGCGGGGTGCTGATGGCGCTCGGCGACGACCACACGGGCGAGTCCTCGACGGTGCTGCACCAGTCCGAATGGGCGCTGGTCGATGCCTACATGCCGATCCTGAACCCGGCCGGGGTGCAGGAAATCCTCGACTACGGCATCTACGGCTATGCGCTGAGCCGCTTTGCCGGGGTCTGGGTCGGCCTCAAGACCATGAAGGACACGGTCGAGGCGACGGCGGTCGTCGATGGCCGCCCCGACCGGGTGCAGATCGTGCTGCCGGCGTTCGACATGCCCGAGGGCGGGCTGAACATCCGCCTTGTCGACACGCCGCACGCGCAGGAAGCGCGGATGATCGACTACAAGCGCTTCGCCGCCGAGGCCTTCGGCCACGCCAACCGGCTGGACCGCCGGGTCTGGGGCAAGCCCGGGGCGAAGATTGGCTTCATCGCGGCGGGCAAGAACTGGCTCGACCTGTGCCAGGCGCTGGCGATCCTCGGGATCGACGCGGCCGAGGCCGAGCGCCTCGGGATCACCACCTACAAGGTCGGCATGACCTGGCCGCTCGACATGCAGGGGTTCCACGACTGGGCCGAGGACCTCGGCCTGATCGTGGTCGTCGAGGAAAAGCGCAAGCTGATCGAGGTGCAGGCCAAGGAGGCGATCTTCCACGACCGGCGCGGCCGCCGGGTCTACGGCTGGGAGAACGACCGGGGCGAGGAACTGTTCCCGACCCGCGCCGCGCTCGATCCGGTCTGGATCGCCGAGAAGCTGGGCGCGATCCTGATCGAGGAGGGCCGCGACACCGACGCGATCCGGGCCGGGCTGGCGCGGCTGGCGGAGGCGCGGCGCGCCGACAACGCCCCGGAACTGGCGACGCGGACGCCCTATTTCTGCTCGGGCTGCCCGCACAACAGCTCGACCAAGGTTCCGGAGGGCAGCCGCGCCTATGCCGGGATCGGCTGCCATTACATGGTGCAGTGGATGGACCGCGAGACGGTCGGCTTCACCCACATGGGCGGCGAGGGCGCGAACTGGATCGGCGAGTCGCTGTTCTCGACCCGCGACCACGTGTTCCAGAACCTCGGCGACGGGACCTACAACCACTCGGGCGTGCAGGCGATCCGGGCCGCGCTCGCGGCGGGCACCAACATCACCTACAAGATCCTCTTCAACGACGCCGTCGCGATGACCGGCGGGCAGAAGAACGACGGCGGCCTGACCGCGCCGCAGATCGCGCATGAACTGACCGCGATGGGGGTGAAGCACATCGCCCTCGTCCATGACGAGAAAGAGCCGATCGACCTCGCCGCCTTTCCGCCGGGACTGCCACGCCACCTGCGCTCGGACCTGATGAAGGTTCAGGAAGAGTTCAGCCGGATCAAGGGCGTATCGGCCATCATTTACGTCCAGACCTGTGCCGCCGAGAAGCGCCGCCGCCGCAAGCGCGGCCAGTTCCCGGACCCGGATCGCCGGGTCTTCATCAACACCGACGTCTGCGAGGGCTGCGGCGATTGCGGCGTGCAGTCGAACTGCGTGTCCATCGTGCCGGTCGAGACCGAGTTCGGACGCAAGCGCGCCATCGACCAGTCGAGCTGCAACAAGGATTTCTCCTGCCTGAACGGGTTCTGCCCGTCCTTCGTGACGGTCGAGGGGGCGAAGCCGCGCAAGGCGGCGACCGCGACGCTCGACCTGCCGGACCTGCCGGAGCCCGCGCTGCCCGCCATCGACGGCACCCACAACATCGTGGTCACCGGCATCGGCGGCACCGGCGTCGTGACCATCGGCGCGGTGCTGACCATGGCGGCGCATCTCGACGACAAGGGCGCGGCGATGATCGAGATGGCCGGCCTCGCGCAGAAGGGCGGCGCGGTGCACATCCATTGCCGCCTCGCCAACCGGCCCGAGGACATCTCGGCGATCCGCGTCGCGGTGGGCGAGGCCCATGCGGCGATCGGGGGCGATCTCGTCGTGACGGCGGGCGCCAAGACGCTGGGGCTGATGGCGACGGGGCGCACCGGCGCGGTCGTGAACAGCCACGAGATCGTCACCGGTGACTTCACGCGCAACCGCGATTTCAGAATTCCCGGCAAGGACTTGCAGCTTGCGCTTGAGGCACGGTTGCAACACGGGCTGGCGGTGTTCGACGCGACCGAGCTGGCGGCGAAACTGCTGGGCGACTCGATCTACTCGAACATGATGGTGTTCGGGGCCGCGTGGCAGCGCGGTCTCGTCCCGCTCAGCCTCGACGCGATCCTGCGGGCGATCGAGCTGAACGGCGCGGCGGTCGAGCAGAACAAGGCCGCCTTCGCCTATGGCCGCTGGGCGATGGCGCACCCGAAGGACGCGGCGAAGCTGCTGGCGGCCGAGGTCGTCGCGAAGCCGGTGACCCCGGACGAGCGGATCGCCCTCCGCGCGGCGCACCTGGAAGCCTATCAGGATACCGCGCTGGCCGCGAAGTATCGCGCCCGGCTGGCCCGGGTCAGCGATCCCGCCCTGCGAGACGCCGTCGCAAGAGGATATCACAAGCTGCTGAGCTACAAGGACGAATACGAAGTGGCGCGGCTGCTGACCGAGACCCGCGCCAAGGCGGCGGAGGCCTTCGCGGGCGACCTGACGATCCGCTATCACCTCGCCCCGCCGCTGCTGCCGGGCAAGGACGCGGATGGCCGTCCCCTGAAGCGCCGGTTCGGACCCTGGATCGAGCGGCTCTTCCCGCTGCTGGCGCGGATGAAGCGGCTGCGCGGCACCGCCTTCGATCCGTTCGGCTATACCGCCGAGCGCCGGATGGAGCGCGCGCTGATCGCCGAGTACGAGGCCGACATGGACTGGGCCGAGGCCCGGCTGAGCGATGCCACCCGCGACGCGGTGCTGGCGCTGGCCGAACTGCCCCTGCAGATCCGCGGCTTCGGCCCGGTCAAGGAGGCGGCCGCCGCGGCGGCGGCCAAGCGGCGGGCCGAGCTGAAAGCGGTCATCGAGAGCGGCGGCACACCGCTGAGTCAGGCGGCGGAGTAGGGCGCGCGACAATGGCCCCCGGCGTGTGCGAAAGGCTGGACCGGCAGGCCGCAAGGCGGTAATCGGGGCGCAGGTATCCTCGTCCGGACCACGCCATGTCCCAGACCCCCTCGTTCCCGTCGAAGCCGCAGATCGCGCGCGACATCTCCTATGCGAGTTCCGCCCAGTCGCGGCCCGGCCGCGCCTTCATCCGCGTGATGGAGAACGCCACCGGCCGACTTTCGCTGATCCGGCGCGCGATGGGCTACGAGACCGAGGTGGCGCAGGGCCGCAACTTCTGGGAGGTGATGGCCGAGCGCTATGGCCTGACCCTCGACGTGATCGGCGGCAGCCTCGAGAACATCCCTTCCGAGGGGCCGCTGGTGGTGATCGCCAACCACCCCTACGGCATTCTCGACGGGCTGATGATGGGCAACATCCTGTCCCGGCGGCGCAGCGAGTACCGCATCCTCGCCAACCGGGTGTTCCGCAAGGCGGCCGATCTGGAAAAGATCATCCTGCCGGTCAGCTTCGACGAGACCAAGGACGCGCAGCGCGAGAACCTCGAGACCCGCAAGATCGCGCTCGAGTTCCTGCGGCAGGGCGGCGCGATGGGCGTGTTCCCGGGTGGCACGGTCTCGACCGCGCCCAAGCCCTTCGGTCGCCCGATGGACCCGTTCTGGCGCACCTTTACCGCCAAGATGATCTCGAAGTCGGGCGCGACGGTCGTGCCGGTGTTCTTCGAAGGCTCGAACTCGCGCCTGTTCCAGATCGCCAGCCACCTGCATCAGACGTTGCGGATGGCGCTGCTGATCAAGGAGTTCAAGGCCCGCGTCGGCGAGCCGGTGCGCGTCGCCATCGGCGAGCCGCTCGATCCCGCCCGGATCGAGGCTCTGGCGCGCGACCCCCGCGCGCTGATGGATTTCCTGCGCGTCGAGACCTACAAGCTCAGCCCGCGTCCGCTGGGCAGCTACGACTATGGCTACGAGTTCGAAGCCCGGTTCCGTGACAGGACCTATCGCTGATGGCCGTCGGGATCTTCGACTCGGGCCTCGGCGGCCTGACCGTCTATGATGCGGTCACCAAGCGACTGCCGGACGTGTCCTTCGTCTATTACGGCGACAACAAGCACGCGCCCTACGGCGTGCGCGACGCGCAGGACGTCTACGAGCTGACCAAGGCCGCCGTCACGCGGCTGTGGGACATGGGCTGCACGCTGGTCATCCTGGCCTGCAACACCGCCAGCGCGGCCGCGCTGCGCCGGATGCAGGAGGAGGGTGTTCCCCCCGGCAAGCGGGTGCTCGGCGTCTTCGTGCCGCTGATCGAGGCGCTGACCGAACGCCAGTGGGGCGACAACTCGCCCCCGCGCGAGGTGGCGGTGAAGCATGTCGCGCTCTTCGCGACGCCCGCGACGGTCGCCAGCCGCGCCTTTCAGCGCGAACTCGCGTTCCGTGCCATCGGCGTCGATGTCGAGGCGCAGGCCTGCGGCGGCGTGGTGGATGCGATCGAGGACGGCGACATGATCCTCGCCGAGGCGCTGGTGCGCTCCCATGTCGACGCGCTGAAGCGCAAGATGCCGACGCCCGAGGCGGCGATCCTCGGCTGCACGCATTACCCGCTGATGGCGGAGGTGTTCCAGGATGCGCTCGGCGCCGGGGTCAAGGTGTTCAGCCAGGCGGACCTGGTGGCCGAGAGCCTCGCCGATTACCTCGGGCGGCGGCCCGAGATGGAGGGGCCGGCGGTGACCGCGCCCGATGGCGGGCCGCTCCTGCTGACCACCGGCAACCCGGCGAAGGTGTCGGACCACGCCACGCGCTTCCTGCGACGACGGCTGGCCTTTACCGCCGCCTGAGACTACACCCGCGTCCAATCCGGGGCCGTGCCCGCATCTGCGCCCCGCCCGCAGCGAAAGACCGTGCCATGACCGCTTCCGTCGCCATTCTCGGGGCTTCCGGCTATACCGGGGCCGAACTCGTCCGCCTGATCGCCACCCATCCGGGGCTGCGCATCACGGGCCTCTCTGCCGACCGCAAGGCGGGGCAGACGATGGGCGAGGTGTTCCCGCACCTGCGCCATCTGGACCTGCCGGACCTCGTGAAGATCGACGATCTCGACCTCGGGCAGACCGATCTCGTGTTCTGCGCGCTGCCCCATGCCACCAGCCAGTCGGTGATCTCGGCCCTGCCGCGCGACCTGAAGGTGGTGGACCTGTCCGCCGACTTCCGGCTGCGCGACGGGGCGGCCTACCAGACGTGGTACGGCGGGCCGCACACCGCGCTCGACCTGCAGGCGACCGCCGTCTACGGCCTGACCGAGTTCTACCGCGACCAGATCCGGGGCGCGCGGCTCGTTGCGGGGACCGGCTGCAACGCCGCGACCGGCCAGTACGCGCTGCGCCCTCTGATCGAGGCGGGGATCATCGACCTCGACGATATCCTGATCGACCTGAAGGCGGGCGTCTCGGGGGCCGGGCGGTCGGTGAAGGAAAACCTGCTCCATGCCGAGCTGTCAGAGGGGCTGAACCCCTACGGCTACGGCGGCACGCACCGGCACCTCGGCGAGTTCGACCAGGAGTTTTCCGCCGTCGCGGGCCGCGAGGTGAAGGTGCGCTTCACCCCGCACCTGATGCCGATGAACCGGGGCATCCTGGCGACCGTCTACGTCGCGGGCGATGCGCGCGCGGTCCACGACACGCTGTCGCAGGCCTATGAGGACGAGCCCTTCCTGGTGATGCTGCCGTTCGGTCAGGCGCCCTCGACCCACCACGTCCGGGGCTCGAACTTCGTGCATATCGGCGTGGCGCAGGACCGGCTTGCGGGCCGGGCGGTGATCTTCGCGGTGCTCGACAACCTGACCAAGGGCTCGTCCGGCCAAGCCTTGCAGAACGCCAACCTGATGTTAAATCTGCCCGAGACGGACGGGCTGATGCTGGCCCCGCTTTTCCCGTGATCGTCGGCAGAGGGCAATTGCAGGACGGACGGACATGCGCGGACTGAAGAAACAACGCCGGATCCAGATCATCGCGCTGGCGACGGTGGCGCTCGTGGTGTCGGCCTCGCTGATCGGCTACGCGATGCGGGACGGGATCAACTTCTTCCGCACGCCGACGCAAGTTGCTTCGGAGCCGCCGCCGCCCGGCGAGGTGTTCCGCATCGGCGGCCTCGTCGAGGAGGGCACCCTCGTGCGCGGCCAGTCCGAGACCATCACCTTCCACGTCACCGATGGCGCGGCCTCGATCCCGGTGTCCTACACCGGCGTCCTGCCCGACCTCTTCGGCGAGGGCGAGGGGGCCGTCGCGCTCGGCAGCTTCGACGGACAGGTCTTCGTCGCGACCGAGGTGCTGGCGCGCCACGACGAGACCTACATGCCGAAGGAAGTCATCGACGCGCTCAAGGACCAGGGCATCTACGTCGATCCCGAGACCGGCAAGGCCGACATGTCCACGGCACCGAACGCTGCGGCAGCATCCTATTAACCATCGTCCCGCAGCCTCCCCGGCCATGTGCAACCGGGGAGCGCACCGATGGATGTCCGACAGATTGCCGAAGAGATCGTCGCCCGCGAGGGCGGCTATGTGAACGACCCGGACGATCCGGGCGGCCCGACCAACCACGGCGTCACGATCCACACCCTGCGGCGGCTGGGGCTCGACCTGACCCGCGACGGGCGGATCGACGCCCGCGACGTGCAGGCGCTGAGTCGCGATCAGGCGGTCGAGATCTTCCTGACCCATTACTTCACCGGTCCCGGGATCGGCGCGCTGCCCGAGCCGCTGCAGCCGTCGGTCTTCGACATGTACGTGAATGCCGGGTCCAACGCCGTGCGGCTGCTGCAGGGCCTCGTCACCGAGATGGGCTTTCCCTGCGACGCCGACGGGGTGATCGGCCCGCAGACCCTGCGCGCCGTCCATGCGGCCCATGACGCGGCGCCGGGGCACATCGTCGATGCCTACGGGATCGCGCGCCGCAACTACTACTACGACCTGGCCGAGCGTCGTCCCGCCTCGCGCAAGTACGCCCGGCGCCGCGATGGCGGCAAGGGCGGCTGGATCCTGCGCGCCGAGACCTTCATTACCCCGAAGTTTCACCTGACGGAGGCCGCGCACCGGGCGCGGGTCGCGGCATGGGGATGATCGAGGGGCCGCTGGGCCTGATCTTCGGCGGCGGGCGAAACGCCATCGCCGAAACCGTCGAGGCGTTCCGGGAAAACCCCGAGAAGGCCGCCGCGCGCGACGCTGCCCGCGACATCGCCACGCTGTCGCAGTTCGCGGCCGAGTTCCGGGCCGCGCGCGCCTCGCGCTTCGACCGGATCGTGGACGGCATCAACCGCCTGCCGCGCCCTGCGCTGGCGATGGGCACGCTCGGCCTCTTCGTGGCGGCGATGGCGGACCCGGTGTGGTTCGCCGCCCGGATGCAGGGGATCGCCCTGATCCCCGAACCGCTCTGGTGGCTGATGGGCGCGATCGTGTCGTTCTACTTCGGCGCCCGGCACCAGGCGAAGGGGCAGGAGTTCCAGCGCTCGATCGCCGAGACGCTGGCCCGCACCCCGGAGGTGCTGCGCAACACCCGGGCCCTCGCGGCGCTCAGTGCCGGGGCGACCAGCCTCGGGCCCGAGACGCCGGGGGCCGGACCCAACCCCGCGCTCGACGACTGGCGGGCCGGGCAGGGGGGCTGACCCGGCGCTGCCGCTCCGCCGCTCACGGATGCGTGTGCGCGGAGCGGCAGGATGCCACTGGCACGGGCCGAGCGCTTGGCTATAGTCCGCGCCATGATAGTCGAACTCGGTCACTTCGCCCTCGTCCTCGCCCTCATGCTGGCGACCATTCAGACCGTCGTGCCGCTGGTCGGCGCGCACAAGGGATGGGGGTCGTGGATGGCAAGCGCCGACGCGACCGCCACCGCGCAGTTCCTGCTGCTGGCGTTCTCCTTCGGCGCGCTCACCTACGCCTTTGTCGTGTCTGACTTTTCCCTGCTTCTGGTGGTGCAGAACTCGCACACGCTGAAGCCGATGCTCTACAAGGTGTCGGGCGTCTGGGGGAACCACGAGGGCTCGATGCTCCTGTGGGTGCTGATCCTGACGCTCTTCGGCGCGATGGTCAGCTGGTTCGGGGCCAACCTGCCGCCGACCCTCAAGGCCCGCGTGCTGGCGGTTCAGGCCGCGGTGACCGTGGCCTTCATGATCTTCATCCTGTTCACGTCGAACCCGTTCACCCGGCTGGCGGTGCCGCCCTTCGACGGCGAGGACCTGAACCCGCTGCTGCAGGACCCTGGTCTCGCCTTCCACCCGCCGTTCCTCTACCTCGGCTATGTCGGTCTCTCGACCTCGTTCTCCTTCGCCGTCGCGGCGCTGATCGAGGGGCGCGTCGATGCCGCCTGGGGCCGCTGGGTGCGTCCGTGGACGCTGGCGGCCTGGGTCTTCCTGACCATCGGCATCGCGCTGGGGTCGTGGTGGGCCTATTACGAGCTGGGCTGGGGCGGCTTCTGGTTCTGGGACCCGGTCGAGAACGCCTCGTTCATGCCCTGGCTGATCGCCGCCGCGCTGCTGCACTCGGCCATCGTCGTGGAGAAGCGCGAAGCGCTGAAGGCCTGGACCATCCTGCTGGCGATCCTCGCCTTCGGCTTCTCGCTGATCGGGGCGTTCATCGTGCGCTCGGGCGTGCTGACCTCGGTCCACGCCTTCGCCAACGACCCCGAGCGCGGCGTCTACCTGCTGGCGATCACCGGCATCTTCATGGGCGGGGCGCTGATGCTCTTCGCCGCCCGCGCCGGCGTGATGGAGGCGAAGGGAATCTTCTCGACGCTCTCCCGCGAGAGCGCGCTGGTCGCGAACAACATCCTGCTCGCCGTCTCGGCCTTCGTCGTCTTCGTCGGCACGATGTGGCCGCTGGTGGCGGAACTGCTCTTCGACCGCAAGCTGTCGGTCGGCCCGCCCTTCTTCAACATGGCCTTCACGCCCTTCATGATCCTGCTTGGCGTGCTGTTGCCGCTCGGTGCGATGCTGGCGTGGAAGCGCGGGCGGCTCGGGGGCAACATGCGCATCCTCTGGGGCGTGGCGGCGCTGGCCGTGGCCTCGGGCCTGCTCTTGTGGGCAATCCAGACCGGGCGCTCGGCCTTCGGTCCCGTGGGCCTCGCGCTGTCGGTCTGGCTGGTGGTCGGCTCGGCCGCTGACCTCGCGGCGCGCACCGGGCGGGGTCCGGTGATGCAGCGCCTCGGACGGCTGACGCGGCTGCCGCGCGCGGACTGGGGCAAGGCCGTCTCGCACGCGGGTCTCGGCTTCACGATGTTCGGCATCTCGATGCTGATGGCCTACCAGTACGAGGAAATCCGCGTCGCGCAGGTCGGCGAGACCTTCCCGGTCGGCGCCTACGAGATCACCCTTGCCGACGTGCAGGAGGTGCAGGGGCCGAACTACCTGTCCACCATGGCGTGGATGCAGGTGAAGAAGGACGGCCGCGAGATCGCGGTCCTGACGCCCGAGAAGCGCGTCTACCCGGTGGCGGGGATGCCCACGACCGAGGCCGCCATCGACAACGGCGTGACCCGTGACGTCTACGTGGTGATCGGCGACCCGCAGGCCGCGGGCGGCTATGCGGTGCGAATCTACATCAAGCCCTTTGCCAACTGGATCTGGCTCGGCGCGATCGTCATGGCCCTCGGCGGCGCGCTGTCGCTGTCGGACCGCCGCTTCCGCGTGGCGGCCGGGGCAGCCCGGCGCGCGCCCGCCGACGGGGTGCCCGCCGAATGATCCGTGCCCTGCTCCTGTCGCTGGTGCTGCTGGCCGCCGGTCCCGCGCTGGCGGTCCAGCCGGACGAGATCCTCGACGACCCGGTCCTCGAGGAGCGCGCGCGCGACATCTCGGCCGGGCTGCGCTGCCTCGTCTGCCGCAACGAGTCGATCGACGAGTCGAACGCCGACCTCGCCCGTGACCTGCGCCTGCTGGTGCGCGAACGGCTGGTGGCCGGGGACAGCGATGCCGAGGTGATCGACTTCCTCGTCGCGCGCTACGGCGAGTATGTCCTGCTCAGCCCGCCCGCGACCGGCTCGACGCTGCTCCTGTGGTGGGCCGGGCCGATCATGCTGCTCCTGGCGGGGGGAATCGGCGCGGCCTACATCCGCTCGCGCCGCACCGCGCCGGAACCGGCCGCCGGGCTCAGCCCCGACGAGGAAGCGCGCCTCAAGGACCTGCTCAAGGACGGCTGACGCGACGTCCCGGGGACCGCCGGGCGCTTTCCCTCGCCGCCGGTCCTGCTAGTCTCCGCGCCAACCCCAGACCGAGCGGAGCGCGCGCGCCATGACCTACCAGACCCTCGACTACACCCTCGCGGACGGACAAGCGACGATCCGGCTGAACCGTCCCGACGTGATGAACGCGCTCAACACGCAGATGCGCGCCGAGATCGCCGACGCGATGAAGCGCGCCAGCAGCGCGGCCCGCGTCGTCGTGCTGACCGGAACCGGGCGGGCGTTCTGCTCGGGCCAGGACCTCGGCGACGGCGCGAACGCGGCGCGAATGGACCTCGAGCGGGTGCTGCGCGACGAGTACATCCCGATGCTGCGCGCCATCCTCGATTGCCCGGTGCCGGTGATCGCGGCGGTGAACGGGACGGCGGCCGGGGCCGGGGCGAACCTGGCGCTGGCGGCCGACGTGGTGATCGCCGCCGAAAGCGCCGCCTTCATCCAGGCCTTCACGCGGATCGGCCTGATCCCGGACGCGGGCGGCACCTGGGTGCTGCCGCGCCAGATCGGCCTGGCCAAGGCGATGGGCGCCGCGCTCTTCGCGGACCGGATCAGCGCCCGGCAGGCCAGCGACTGGGGCATGATCTGGGAGGCGGTGCCGGATGCCGAGTTCGAGGCGGTCTGGAAGTTCCGCGCCGCGCATCTCGCGAACGGCCCGACCGTGGCCTATGCCAAGGTGAAGGAGGCCCTGCGCGCCTCGGGCGACAACGACCTGCACACCCAGCTTGAACTGGAGGCGCGCCTGCAGGGCGCCTGCGGCCAGACCCGCGACTTCCAGGAGGGTGTACTGGCCTTCCTCGAAAAGCGCCCGGCCACCTTCGAGGGCCGCTGACGCCGCGTTGGCCGCGCCGGGCGGGGTCAGCCCCGCCCGCGTCCCTCGAACCGGGGCAGCATGGCCGAGAAGTCCTTGCCGCCCTGTCCCTCGTCCTCGACGAACCGGCGGTAAAGCTCCGCGGCCAGCTCGCCCATCGGCGTGTCGGCATCGGCGCTCGTGGCGGCCTGCTGGCTGAGGCGCAGGTCCTTCAGCATCAGCGCCGCGGCAAAGCCGGGCTGGTAGCCGTTGTCCGACGGCGATTTCGGGCCCACGCCCGGTGCCGGGCAATAGGCGTTCATCGTCCAGGAATAGCCCGACGAGGTCGAGACGACGTCGAACATCGCCTGCCGGTCGAGGCCCAGCTTGTCGGCCAGCGCGAACGCCTCGCAGGTGGCGATCATTGTCACGCCGAGGATCATGTTGTTGCAGATCTTGGCGGCCTGCCCGTTGCCCGCCGGGCCGCAATGCACGGCCTTCTGGCCCATCACCTCGAAGAGCGGTTTGGCGGTGGCGAAAGCCGCCTCCGGCCCGCCCACCATGAAGGTCAGCGTGCCCGCCGTCGCGCCGCCGACGCCGCCCGAAACCGGCGCATCGAGGGCGCTCAGCCCGGCGGCCTCGGCCTGCGCCGCGACCGCGCGAGCGCTGTCCACGTCCACCGTCGAGCAGTCGAGCAGCACCGCCCCCGGCGCCATCGCCGGGATGATCTCCGAGGCGACCGCGCGCAGGATGTCGCCGTTCGGCAGCATGGTGATGACCACCTCCGCGCCCGCGACGGCCTCGCGGGCGCTGGCGGCGGGGCAGGCCCCCTCGACCGTCACGCCCGCCACGTCGAAGCCGGTGACCGCGTGCCCGGCCTTGACCAGGTTTGCCGCCATCGGCGCGCCCATGTTGCCCAGTCCGATGAATGCGATGTTCATGTCCGTCCCTCCTCCTCGCCGAATGTCAGCGCGTCCGGTCCCAGCGGGCGCAGCATCTCGTAGACCGCCAGCGCGGGCACGGCCCCGGCATCCGGGTGCGTCCAGCGCGGCGTGCGGTCCTTGTCGATGACGGCCGCGCGGATGCCTTCGAGGAAATCCCCCTGCGCGGCGGCGCGGCTGGTGTAGCGGTACTCCTGCGAGAGCGCGATGCGGATGTCGTCGAGGCCGCGGGCCCGTCGGATCAGTTGCACCGTGCAATACATGGCCAGCGGCGCGTTCTTCCCGATCGCCGCCAGCGCGGTCCGCGCAAGCTCGCTGTCGGTGTGGCGCAGCAGGCGGACGATGTCGCCCATCGTCTCGCCGCCGAACAGCCCGTCGATCTCGGCCTGTGCGTCGGCCAGCGGGCTGGCGGGCGGGGGCAGGGCGGCGCGATCGACGGCCTCCCAGTCGCCGGTCTCGCACAGCTCGGCGATCAGGGCGGGCCAGCGGTCTTCGGGCAGGTAGTAGTCGGCAAAGCCCGCGTGGATGGCATCGCCCGGTCCCATCCGGCTGGCGGTCACGCCGAGGTATTCGCCCAGCCGCCCCGGCGCGCGGCCGAGGATCAGGGTGCCGCCCACGTCCGGGATCAGGCCGATGCCGCATTCCGGCATGGCGATCCGGCTGGTGTCGCCCACGATCCGGTGCGAGCCGTGACAGCCGACGCCGACGCCACCACCCATAG
>JAUHZL010000423.1 GCA_030425945.1 Alphaproteobacteria bacterium
CGTGGGACGGGCTCGGCGAGAAGGAATGGGTGGGCCTCGCCAACTACGAGCGGCTGCTCGGCGGCGACCGCAAGTTCGAGACCTCGTTCTGGAACAACGTGAAATGGCTGCTGCTCTACCTGCTCGCAATCCCGATGGGGCTGTTCATCGCGCTGTTCCTGAACCAGACGGTGTTCGGGATCCGCATCTACAAGTCGCTGTTCTTCTTCCCCTTCGTGATTTCCCAGGTGGTGGTGGGCCTCGTCTTCTCGTGGTTCTACCTGCCCAACAACGGCCTCTTCGACGTGATGACGGGCTGGGTCGGCATCGACATCCGCGGCGGCGTGCTGGGCAACCCGGACACGGCGACCTACGGCATCATCGCCGCGGGCCTGTGGCCGCAGACCGCCTATTGCATGATCCTCTACCTGACCGGCCTGAACGCGGTGGACCCCGAACAGGTCGAGGCGGCGCGGCTCGACGGCGCGAAGGGGCACAAGATGCTCTGGTACGTGATCCTGCCGCAGCTGAAGCCTGCGACCTTCATCGCCTTCGTCGTCACCATCATCGGCGCGCTGCGCAGCTTCGACTTCATCGCGGTGATGACCAACGGCGGGCCGTTCGGCTCGACCCGGGTGCTGTCCTTCTACATGTTCGAGGAGAGCCTGTCCGAGTTCGGCTTCCGCATGGGCTACGGCGCGGCCATCGCCGTGGTGCTGTTCTTCCTGATGCTGATCTTCATCTGCTACTTCCTCTACGCGATGTGGCGCGACGAGCGGGAGGCGCGCTGATGAGTGTCACCCGCGCCGAGATCGACGCCTTCTGCGCCGGATTGCCGGGCACGCGCCCCGGCCGCCCGCCGGAGCTGGTCAGCTGGAAGGTCGGCGAGAAGATGTTCGCCTGTTTCGGCGATGTCGAGGATACCGGCGGCGTGTCGGTCAAGACGCCCGATGCCGAGACCGCGGCGATGCTGATCGCGGCGGGCATCGCGGACAAGGCGCCCTATTTCCACCGCTCCTGGGTCCGGTTCGACTATGACCGGGCCGCGGCCGACGAGGTCTTCCACCGGCTCGGCCAATCCTATGACATCGTGCGCGCCAGCCTGAAACGGGCCGACCGCGACGCCCTGCCGCCGAGGGAGGCCGACTGATGTTTCCGACCCCGATCGCCAAGACCTCGCGCGCGTGGCAGATCTCGTACCAGGCGCTCCTGCCCGTGGCCCTCGTGCTGTGGCTGCTGCCGCTGCTCGCGGTGGCGCTGTTCTCGATCAAGCCGGATGCCGACTTCACCAACGGCAACTACTGGGGCTGGCCGTCCTCCTTCGAGGGGGTGACCAACTACGGCAAGGTCTTCTTCGAGAGCGACATGCCGCGCTACCTGCTGAACTCGGTCCTGATCACCGTGCCGACGGTGCTGGGGGCGGTGGCGCTGTCGGCGATGACAGGCTTCGCGCTGGGGATCTACAAGTTCAAGTCGAACCTGCCGATCTTCTTCCTGTTCATCGCGGGCAACTTCGTGCCGTTCCAGATCCTGATGGTGCCGGTGCGCGACCTGACGGTGAACATGGGGCTCTACGACACCAAGCTGGGCCTGGTGCTGTTCCACATCGCGTTCCAGACCGGGTTCTGCACTCTGTTCATGCGCAACTTCATCCGCACCCTGCCCTATCCGCTGATCGAGGCGGCGCGGGTCGAGGGGGTCGCCGAGTGGCGCATCTTCTGGTACGTCGTCATGCCGCTGATGAAGCCCGCGCTCGCGGCCCTGTCGGTGCTGATCTTCACCTTCATCTGGAACGACTATTTCTGGGCCGTCGTGCTGACGCAGGGCCCGGACAGCCAGCCCGCGACGGCGGGGATCACCGCGTTCAACTCGCAGTTCCGCGCCGCCTACCACCTGATGAGCGCGGGCAGCATCGTCGCCGCGCTGCCGCCCGTCCTGATGTTCTTCCTGATGCAGAAGCACTTCATCGCGGGTCTCACTCTCGGAGCCGTCAAGTAGAATGACCAAACTGACCTTCATCGGGGCCGGGTCCACGATCTTCATGAAGAACATCGTGGGCGACATGCTCCATTTCGACGCCCTGAAAGACGCGCAGATCGCGCTGATGGACATCGACACCACGCGGCTCGCGGAAAGCGAACTGGTGGCGCGCAAGATGATCGCCGCGATGGGCACGGGCGCGACCGTCACCACCCACACCGACCGGCGCCGCGCGCTGGAGGGGGCGGATTTCGTCGTGACCGCCTTCCAGATCGGCGGCTACCAGCCCTGCACCGTCACCGATTTCGACATCCCCAAGCGCTATGGCCTGCGCCAGACCATCGCCGACACGCTGGGGGTGGGCGGCATCATGCGCGGCCTGCGCACCGTCCCGCATCTCTGGGCGGTGGCCGAGGACATGGCCGCCGTCTGCCCCGACGCGCTGATGCTGCAGTACGTCAACCCGATGGCGATCAACACCTGGGCGCTGGCCGAGCGCTATCCGCAGATCCGGCAGGTGGGCCTGTGCCACTCGGTGCAGAACACCGTCGCGGAAATGGGCCACGACCTCGACATGGACCCGGCCGACATCCGCTACCGGGTGGCGGGGGTGAACCACGTCGCCTTCTTCCTGAAGCTGGAAGACGCGGCCGGCCGCAGCCTCTACCCCGCCCTGCGCGAGGGCTACCGCA
>JAUHZL010000424.1 GCA_030425945.1 Alphaproteobacteria bacterium
TCGACCGAGTCGAGCAGGGTCTGCATGTGCGGGTCCTCGAAGAAGTGGCCGGCGCCGGGCACCTGTTCGTGGGTGATGGTGATGCCCTTCTGCTCGTGCAGCTTCTTGACCAGCGACACGGTGTCGGCGGGCGGGGCCACGCGGTCCGCGAGACCGTTGATGATCAGGCCGGACGAGGGGCAGGGCGCGAGGAACGAGAAGTCGTACATGTTCGCGGGCGGCGCGACCGAGATGAACCCGGTGATCTCGGGCCGCCGCATCAGAAGCTGCATCCCGATCCACGCCCCGAACGAGAACCCGGCCACCCAGCAGTGCTTGGCGTTCGGGTTCAGCGCCTGCAGGTAGTCGAGGGCGGAGGCCGCGTCGCTGAGTTCCCCGATGCCCTGGTCGTATTCGCCCTGGCTGCGCCCGACGCCCCGGAAGTTGAAGCGCAGCACCGTGAACCCCATCTTGTGGAAGAGATAATGCAGGTTGTAGACGAGCTTGTTGTTCATCGTCCCGCCGAATTGCGGGTGCGGATGAAGCACGATGGCGATCGGCGCATCACGGTTGGGCTGCGGATGGTAACGTCCTTCCAGCCGGCCTTCCGGTCCGGGGAAAATCACTTCGGGCATTGCGCGGTCCGTCCCTCTGTCCAGAAGCCCCCCGGCTTGACGGGGCGGGAGGGCGCTTCTAGAACCACTTCACATTTTGCGGAAAAACTCCACAGTGCCTAGCACGTAAGTTGCGCGGGGCCGCGCGTCAACGGCGTTCCCGGCGCTCACGCGGGGCTTGTCATGAAACTCTCCACCAAGGGCCGCTACGCGATGGTCGCGCTGGTCGATCTCGCCAGCGCACCGGCCGGAAGCCTCGTCACGCTGTCCGAGATTTCCGAGCGTCAGGACATCTCGGTCACCTATCTCGAACAACTCTTCGTCAAGCTGCGGCGCGCGGGGCTGGTGGACTCGGTCCGCGGTCCGGGCGGCGGCTACCGGCTGGCGCGCTCGGCCGATGCGATCCGCGTGTCCGAGGTGTTCGAGGCCGTGGACGAAACCGTGTCCGCCATGCACACCGGGGCAGGGGCCTCGGGCGCGGTGTCGGGCACCCGGGCGCAGTCGTTGACCAACCGGCTGTGGGAATCGCTGTCGGCCCATGTCTATGTCTTCCTGCACCAGACCCGTCTGTCGGACGTCGCCCGTAACGGCCTGACCCCCTGTCCGGCGGTGCCGACCCTGTTCACCGTGGTGGACGAGGCATGACGCGCCCGCGCGTCTACCTCGACCACAACGCGACCATGCCGCTCCGCCCCGAGGCCCGCGCGGCGATGGCCGCGGCGATGGATGTCTGCGGCAACCCGTCCTCGGTCCATGCCGAGGGCCGTGCTGCCAAGGCGCTGATCGAGACCGTCCGCGCGCAGGTGGCCGAGGCGGTGGGCGCCCTCGACGCCGATATCGTCTTCACCTCCGGCGCCACCGAGGCCGCCGCGCTGGCGCTGGCCGGGCGCGGGCTGCACGGCGCGGCCATCGAGCATGACGCGGTCGGGGCCTGGGTGGACGACACTCTGCCGGTGGATGCGAACGGCCGCGTGACCGTGACCGATCCCGCCCGCAGCACTCTGCAACTGGCCAATTCCGAGACCGGGATCCTGCAGACCCTGCCGCAGGGGCTGGCGGTCAGCGACATGACGCAGGCCATCGGAAAGATCCCGGTGGCGTTTTCCTGGAGCGGTGTCGACATGGCGCTGATCTCGGCCCACAAGTTCGGCGGCCCGAAAGGGGTCGGCGCCTTGATCCTGCGGCGCGGTCTCGACGTAGACCCCCGGATCAAGGGCGGCGGGCAGGAGATGGGGCGCCGGTCGGGCACCGAGAACATCCTCGGGATCGCCGGAATGGGGGCCGCGATTGCCGCCGCGATGCGCGATCTGGAGGCCGGGGTCTGGGACCGGGTCGCAGAAATTAGAAATATTCTAGAAATAACTCTTTCCTCCGGCGCCAGTTCGACTATTTTTGTCGGGAAAGAGGCCGAGCGCCTTCCGAACACCTCCTGCATCGTGACGCCCGGCTGGAAGGGCGAGACGCAGGTGATGCAGATGGACCTTGCCGGGGTCGCGATTTCCGCGGGATCGGCCTGTTCCAGCGGGAAGGTGCGCGCCAGCCGGGTTCTGCGGGCCATGGGCCTCGACGAGACGGCGGCGGCCTCGGCGATCCGGGTTTCTCTGGGGCCCGAGACGCGCGAAGACGACGTGCTGCGGTTCGCGGAAGCGTGGACGAAGGCACGGCAACGGGTTCTGGCGAAGGCGGGCTGAGCGCGCTGCCGCGGCCCGCAATGACACCAAGGCCCTCAGCGGGCAGCGACTGACAGGAGCCGAGCGAATGACTGCTCTCGACACCGATATCCGCGAAGGCGTGGACCGTGAAACCGTCGAGACCGTCCAGGCGATGGGCGGCAAGTACAAGTACGGCTGGGAAACCGAGATCGAGATGGACTACGCGCCGAAGGGCGTGAACGAGGACATCGTCCGGCTGATCTCCGCGAAGAACAACGAGCCCGAGTGGATGACGGAGTGGCGCCTGCAGGCCTTCCGGCGCTGGCAGCAGATGGAAGAGCCGTCCTGGGCGATGGTGGATTACCCGGCCATCGACTACCAGGAGCAGTATTACTACGCCAA
>JAUHZL010000425.1 GCA_030425945.1 Alphaproteobacteria bacterium
CGATCCTGACCGGCGGCCAGGTGATCTCGGACGACCTCGGCATGAAGCTCGAGAACGTCACCATGGACATGCTCGGCAAGGCCAAGCGGATCTCGATCACCAAGGACGAGACCACCATCGTGGACGGGGCCGGCGAGAAGCCGGAGATCGAAGCCCGCGTGCTGCAGATCCGTCAGCAGATCGAGGAAACCACCTCGGACTACGACCGCGAGAAGCTGCAGGAGCGTCTGGCGAAGCTGGCCGGTGGCGTTGCCGTCATCCGCGTCGGCGGCATGACCGAAGTCGAGGTGAAGGAGCGCAAGGACCGCGTCGATGACGCGCTCAACGCGACCCGCGCCGCGGTTCAGGAAGGCGTCGTCGTCGGCGGTGGCGTGGCCCTCGTTCAGGCGGCCAAGTCGCTGGACGGCCTCTCGGGTGCCAACAACGACCAGAACGTCGGCATCGCCATCGTGCGCAAGGCCCTCGAGGCCCCGCTGCGCCAGATCGCCGAGAACTCGGGCGTGGACGGCTCGGTCGTCGCGGGCAAGATCCGCGAGTCGGACGACAAGGCCTTCGGCTTCAACGCGCAGACCGAAGAGTACGGTGACATGTTCAAGTTCGGCGTGATCGACCCCGCGAAGGTCGTGCGCACCGCGCTGCAGGACGCCGCCTCGGTGGCCGGCCTGCTGATCACCACCGAAGCCATGGTCGCCGACAAGCCCGCCAAGGAAGGCGCTGGCGCCGGTGCCGGCATGCCCGACATGGGCGGCATGGGCGGCATGATGTAAGGTTTCCCTTACCAGGGATGCTTGCGGGAAGGGGGGTCTTCGGGCCCCCCTTTCTTGTTGTCCGCCCGCCCGCTAGGACGGCGGGGCAAGGCGGGAGCGGCTGCATGGAACTGACTTTCGACGGGGCGCAGGTCCTCGGGCCCGACGGCTGGGAAGATCGCCCGCTGCCGCTGGCCGGGGACCGGATCGCAGCCAATCGGGCAGGGCGGACCGTCGATCTGCGGGGCTTCCGCCTGTTGCCCGGGCTCGTCGACCTGCACGGCGACGGCTTCGAGCGCCATCTCGCCCCGCGCCGGGGCGCCGTGACCGACATGGCGCTCGGCCTCGCCGCGCTCGAGACCGAACTGGCGGCCAGCGGGATCACCACCGCGATGCTGGCGCAGTTCTGGTCCTGGGAAGGCGGCATGCGCGGCCCGGACTTCGCCGAGGGGCTGGCGACGGCGCTGGCCGGGTTCCCGGCGCAACTGGAGCTGCGCTTGCAACTGCGGCTGGAAACCGGGATGAGCGACAGCTTCGACGCCGCCGAGGCGCTGATCGCCCGCGCCGGGATCGGCTACGTCGTCTTCAACGACCACCTGCCGCACGCCGAGGTGGCGGCGGGCAAGGCCTTGCCGCGCCTGACCGGGCAGGCGCTGAAGGCCGGGCGGTCCCCGGACGCGCACGCCGCCCTGATCCGCGAGATGTGCGCGCGGGACCACGGCCCGGCCCTGGCGGCGCTGGCGGGGCGGCTGGCGGCGCGGGGCGTGCTGCTCGGCAGCCACGACGACCACAGGCCGGAGGACCGCCTGTGGTTCCGGGCGCTGGGGGCCACGGTCGCCGAGTTCCCCGAGACGGTCGCGGCGGCCGAGGCGGCCCGCGCGGGCGGTGACCTCATCGTGATGGGCGCGCCGAACGTGCTGCGCGGCGGCAGCCACGCGGGCAAGGTCGCGGCCGAGGCGCTGGTGGCCGAGGGCCTCTGCGACGTGCTGGTGTCGGACTATCACTACCCCGCGCTTCTGGGCGCGGCGCTGAAACTGGCGGACCGATACGACTGGTCGCGGGTCTGGGCCATGGTCTCGGCGGCGCCCGCGCGGGCGCTGGGTCTGCGCGACCGGGGGCATCTCGGTGCGGGCGCGCGCGCCGATGTCGTCGTGCTGAACCCCGCGACGCGGCGGGTCGAGGCGACCTTCGCTGCCGGGCGGCTGGTCCACGCCACCGGTGCCGCCGCCGCGCGGCTGATCGGCTAGCGCACCAGCGGTTCCAGCGGATCGTAGAGCATCGCGCCGCCCCAGGCCGCCTCGGGCAGGCTGTCGGGCTTGTAGCGGATGCCGGACATCTCGGCGCGGGTGAAGAACCGGCGCTCGGTCACGATCCCCTCGGGGTCCTGCCACGCGGCGTCGAGGCGGCCCGCGACGATCTCGCAGCGGAAGTAGACATCGACCTGGTGGAAGTGACGCTCGGGCGCGTGGAACTCGTTGACCAGCACCGGCGCCCCGACGCGCACGGTCAGCCCGGTCTCCTCGTGAACCTCGCGGATCAGGTTGTCGGGCAGGCTGGAATGCGGCTCGACCCCGCCGCCGGGCGCGCACCACAGGTCCGACACCCCGCCGCCCCAGGCGTTCACCAGAAGCAGGCGATCCTCGTGCAGGATCAGGGCGCGGACGGCGAGGCGGGGTGGGCGGCTGGGCATGGGCGGAGCGTGACGCAGCGACGCGGCCCGCGCAATCCCTCGCAACCGGGCGCGCGCGGCCTTACCTGTGGGTCATGCGCGCGCTCGCCCTTCTCCTGCTGCTTGTCCTGCCCGTGCAGGCGCGGGCGGATTGCGTCGTGCTGCTGCACGGCCTCAGCCGCAGCGAGGCCTCGCTGAGCCTGCTCGACGAGGTGCTGTGG
>JAUHZL010000037.1 GCA_030425945.1 Alphaproteobacteria bacterium
CATGATCAGGCTGATCTGCGGGACCACGCCCGAGCCGCGGATGTTGCGCTTGAACACCTCGCCATAGGCCGCCAGCGAGCTGACCCCCTCCTGGATCCGCGCGCCGCCCGAGTCGTTGATGCCGATCACCGGCGCGCCGTTCTGCATCGCCATGTCCATGATCTTGCAGATCTTGGCCGCGTGGGTTTCGGAGACCGAGCCGCCCAGGACCGTGAAGTCCTGCGCGAAGACATAGACCTGCCGCCCGTTCACCGTGCCCCAGCCGGTGACGACGCCGTCGCCGCGCGGGGTGTTCTCCTGCATCCCGAAATCGGTGCAGCGATGGGTGATGAACATGTCGTATTCTTCGAACGAGCCCTCGTCGAGCAGCAGCTCGATCCGCTCGCGGGCGGTCAGCTTGCCCTTGCCGTGCTGGCTGTCGATCCGCGCCTGGCCCCCGCCGAGGCGCGCATCCGCGCGGCGGTGCTCGAGCTCGTGAAGAATGTCTTTCATGGTCCGGCTCCCTCTCGTTTCGCGCAGGTCTATCGGCTTTCAGGGTGCATAACGATCAGGCAGGTTGCCGCAAAGGAGAATCCGGCGAATTTGCAAACACTGCAAAGTCACGGATCAGATAATCGCAAATCTGTGAACTCGCCTCTGCGCGATGCCCGGCCCGCTGTCTGCGCTGCTGCACAGGCCGCCGCGCCGCTGCGGATGGACGCGCCCCGCGTCCCGGCCTATCACCATTCGCATGAGCCAGCGCCCCAGGGTCCGGTTTCTCGACCGGACGACACCGCCCCACATCGTGACCCTCGTGCTTGTCGCCGGCCTGTCCGCGATGAGCCTGAACATCTTCCTGCCCTCGCTGCCGGGGATGGCCCTCTATTTCGAGACTGACTACCGCGTCGTGCAGCTCTCGGTGTCGCTCTACCTGATGGCGACCGCGATCCTGCAGATCGTTGTCGGCCCGATCTCGGACCGCTTCGGACGGCGGCGGGTGCTGCTGACCACCACGACGCTGTTCCTGCTGATGACGCTGGGCTGCCTGCTGGCCCCGACGATCGAGGTGTTCCTCGCCTTCCGCATGGCGCAGGCCGTGGTGGCGGCGGGCCTCGTGCTCAGCCGCGCCATCGTGCGCGACATGGTCGGCCCGGCCGAAAGCGCCTCGATGATCGGCTACGTCACCATGGGCATGTCCCTTGTCCCGATGATCGCGCCCGCCATCGGCGGCGCGCTCGAAGCCGCCTTCGGCTGGCAGGCGTCGTTCCTGTTGCTGCTCACCGGTGCCGCCGCGATCCTCGCCCTGATCTTCTTCGACCTGGGCGAGACCTCGGCCGCCCGCAGCACCAGCTTCGCCGAACAGGCCCGCGAGTATCCCGAACTGCTGACCTCGCGCCGGTTCTGGGGCTATGTCGCCTGCTCGGCGTTCTGCTCGGGGGCGTTCTTCGCCTTCCTCGGCGGCGCGCCCTATGTCGGCACCACGGTCTACGGCCTGCCGCCCGAACAGCTCGGCTTCTTCTTCGGCGCGCCCGCCATCGGCTACGCGGTCGGCAACTTCATCTCCGGGCGCTACTCGGTCCGCGTCGGCGTGAGTCCGATGATCCTGATGGGCTGCCTGATCGCCACCGCGGGCCTCGTCTTCCCGCCGCTGCTCTACGGGCTGGGCTTCACCCACCCCGCCGCCTTCTTCGGCTTCGTCACCTTCGTCGGCCTCGGCAACGGGATGACGCTGCCCAACGCCACCGCCGGCCTGCTGTCGGTGCGCCCGCACCTGGCGGGCACGGCCTCGGGCCTCGGCGGCGCGTTCATGATCGGCGGCGGGGCCGCGCTGTCGGCGCTGGCCGCGGCCCTGCTGGTCCCGGGGGCCGGACCCTGGCCGCTGATGGCGATCATGCTGATCACCTCGATCCTGTCGGTGCTGTCGATCCTGTACGTCCTGCGGCGCGAGCGGCAACTGGTCTCGGGCTGAGGTCCACCGCCCCGCTTGGCCGCTGCTTTGCAGCCCGCTAAGCTCAGGTTTGCAAAGACCGGGACCCGCACGCCATGACCCAGCAGAAGCTCTATGCCGGGGCGAAACTGCGCGAGACGCGCCAGCGCCTCGGCCTGACGCAGCGCGCCTTCGCCGAGAAGCTGGGGATCTCGCTGCCCTACCTGAACCAGATGGAGAACAACAACCGCCCGGTCTCGACGGCGGTCGTCGTCGCGCTGGCGCGCGAGTTCGGCTTCGACGTCACCGAACTGGCCCAAGGCGACACCGAGCGCCTCGTGTCGGACCTGCGCGAGGCGCTGACCGACCCGGTCTTCACCGAGGCCCCGCCGCTGGCCGACCTGCGGCTGAGCGCGGCGAATGCCCCGGCGCTGGCGCGCGCCTTCCTCGAACTGCACCGCGCCTACCGCGCCACGCACGAACGCCTCGCCTCGCTGGACGAGGCGCTGGGGCGCGAAGGCAGCGCCCTCAGCCCCAGCCCGTGGGAGGAGGTCCGCGACTTCTTCCACTACTGCGACAACTACATCGACGCCGTGGACCGCGCCGCGGAACGGGTCGCGGCCCGGCTCGGACCCGACCCCGAAGCGGGCGCGCTGCGCCTGCTGGCCGAGGCCGGCATCGCGACCGAGGCCGCCGACATGCCCGACCTGCGCCTCTACGACCCGGAAGCGCGGCGCCTGCGGCTGTCGACGCGCGCCGCCGCCGCGACCCGGCGGTTCCAGCTCCTGCACCAGATCGCGCTCCTGACGCAGGGCAAGCTGCTCGACGCCACGCTCGACTTCGCCCGCTTCCAGACCGACGCCGCCCGCGACATCGCCCGGATCGGGCTCGCCAACTACTTCGCGGGCGCGGTGCTGCTGCCCTATACCGCCTTCCTCGACGCCGCGCGCGAGACCCGCCATGACCTCGAACGCCTGGCCGACCGCTTCGGCGCCTCCATCGAACAGGTCGCACACCGGCTCTCGACGATGCAACGGCCGGGCGCCAAGGGAATCCCCTTCTTCTTCGTCCGCGTCGATCAGGCCGGGACGATCACCAAGCGGCACTCGGCGACGCGCCTGCAATTCGCCCGCTTCGGCGGCGCCTGCCCGCTGTGGAACGTCCACCAGGCGTTCGAGACGCCGGGCCGCTTCCTGCGCCAGCTGGCCGAAACCCCGGACGGCGTGCGCTACATCTGCCTTGCCCGCGACGTGTCGAAACCCGGCGGGCACTGGAACGCGCCGGTCCGTCGCTACGCCATCGGGCTGGGCTGCGAGGTGCGCTATGCCTCGGCGCTGGTCTATGCCGACGGCTTCGACCTGAAGGACGGCGCGTTCGAGCCGATCGGCATCTCCTGCCGCATCTGCGAGCGCCGCCACTGTCACCAGCGCTCGGTCCCGCCGCTGGAACGCCGCCTGTCGGTCGATCACGACACCCGCGGCGTGCTGCCCTACCGCGTCGATCCGGCCTGAGCGGCCGGGCGCGCGACGCCCCGCACCACGCCCTCGAACCCCGCCGCGCAGGCGAGCGAGGTCATTAGCAGCCCCGCCCCCAGCACCAGCGCCGCAGCCGCGGTGCCCGCGACCTCGATCGCGGCGCCCGCGGCGGGCGGGATCAGCGCGAACCACAGGTAATAGACGGTGTAGAACAGCCCCATGCCCACGGACCGCTCGGCCGGGGCCAGCGCGCGGGCGGGCATCGCCATGATCGGCCCGGACGGCAGGCCGACCATCACCCCGATCGCCAAGAGCAGCGCCACCGACGAGCCGCCGGAGGCGAACACCAGCAGCAGCCCCGCCTGCACCAGCGTCGCGCCCACCAGCACGAGGCCCGGCCGCCCGGTGCGGTCGGCCAGCGCCCCGCCCAGCACGCCGAAGACCGCGATGACCCAGAACACGAGGCTGACCGCCCGGCTCGCCTCGACGAGCGCCGTGCCGCGCTCGACCATCAGCGTCGGCCCAAAACTCAGGAGCAGCGCGAACCCGCCGTTGTAGAGGCCCCAGACACAGCCCGCCAGCAGGATCGCCGCCAGCCCCCGGCCCGCGGGCCAGGCCCGAACCGGTCCCGCCTGCGCCGGTCCCTCGGGCAGGGGTTGCAGCAGCAGCCAGATCAGCCCCGCCCCCGACAGCGCCACCGCCAGCGCCTGCGCGGCGACCAGCCCGCCCGCCTCGGCCACCATCGGCTGCGCCACCAGGGCCAGCGCGATGCCCCCGGGCCAGGCGTTGACGAAACTCGCCATCGCGGTGGCGATCTCGCGCCCCGCGAACCAGTCGGTCACCATCTTGGTCATCAGCACGTTCAGGAACACGCCGCCCGCCCCGGCCAGCACCCGGCCCGCCAGTTGCAGGCCCCAGCCGCCGGAGAGGCTCATCAGCAGGCCGCCCGCGATCATCAGGCAGAGCCCGGCACCGATCACCCGGACATCGCCGAACCGCTTGCCGAACAGCCCCCCTGGCAGCGACACCGCGATGCCCGGCGCGACGTACAGCCCGATCAGCAGCCCGAGGCCCGCCGCGTCCACCGCGAAGCGCTCCTGCACCAGCGGCCCCAGCGCGCCCACCGTGGCGAACTGGAACGCCATCGTCGCGCGCAGCGTGAACAGCAGCGCCAGTCCCTGCCAGCGTCGCGCCATGGCATCCTCCCTCGTCCGGCGGCGACGCTAGCGGCGCGCAGCCACGAGGCCAACCCACGAAAAAACCCGCCGCCGAGGGAGGATCGGCAGCGGGTTCCTTGAGCAGGGCGCGGGAGGTCGCCCTGTCGCAGTCGGGTCCGGCTCAGGCCGGGGTGGCGAGATAGCCGAAGATCTGGTCCTTGATCGCCATCCGGCGGCGGCGCAGCGTTTCCTCGGCCGACTGGTCGATCACGTCGACGCGGGACTCGGCCCGGTGCACGGCGCGGTTTACCTCGTGGTACTCGTCGAAGAGCTTCGCGAAATGGGCGTCCTCGGTCTTGAGCCGGTGCATCAGCTCGACGTGCTGCGGAAACTCTTCCGCGAGTTCATGCGGCGTGTTCGACATGGTCCCCTCCTGTCTTTCTAGGCCTGTGTTGCGAGTCACCTTGCGATGCCCGAAGGCCCCGCACCTTGACCGGGATCAAGTTCGGGCGGGAAAGATGCATCGTGCGTGCGTCTCAGCGCCGGGCCGGTCGCCAGCCTGCCGCCCGCGCCTCGGCGGCCGAGCAGAACCAGCGTTCGCCCCGCGCGGTGTCGATCCGGGTGCGGTCGTAATGCTCCTGCCCCGGCACGTGGTAGATCCGCCCGCCCGACGAGATGTTGCCCTTGATGACACAGCCCGTGCGCGGGGCCTCTTGCGGCGGCCGGGCCGCCAGCGCCGCGGCCTCGGTGGCGCGATACTCCCAGGGCGGCACGCTCTGCATCGCCCAGAGGCCCCGGCCCGCCAGCGCGGCGGCCTTTTCCTGCGGCTGGTAGGTCAGCTCGTAGCGCGGGTTCACCCAGGCGAGGCCCGACACAGCCAGCGTCGCCGACAGGTCCGCATCCCCGACCCGGCAGCGGCCCAGCACCCGGCCGTAGCGGTCCTGGCCTTCCTCGGCGCAGGTGACCGTCCGGCCGCTCAGATAGGCGCGCAGCTCCTGCGTGACCCAGCGCCCGCAGGGCCAGTCCCGGTCCCCGGCGCGCGCGCAGGTCTGGTCGGCCTCGGGCGCGTCGATCCCCAGCAGGCGGACCGTCACGCCCCGGATTTCCAGCGTGTCGCCGTCGATCACCCGGGCGCGCCCGCTCAGGTCAGCCAGCGCGGCACTCGCCGCCAGTCCGGCAGCCAGCGCCGCCACGATCATGATCCGTCCCCGCATACCCGCAGAGATCGGGCCTGCGCGGGCCCGACTCAACCGGGCGGCGGGAAAAAGTTGAGATCAGGTTAACGCCGCACCCAGCGGGTCTCCTGCCAGCCGCCGGCAAACGTCGTCGTGAACCCGCCCGGCCCCCAGTCCGACAGCACGAAACAGACGCTGTCCTGCGTCTCGCGCTCGGTGCGGATCATCACCGGGCCTGCACCGTTGCTCTCGGGACAGTCCGGCGCGATCCGGAAGATCTCGCCCGTCAGGGTGCCGCCGTTCTCGGTGAAGAAGTTGTTGGTATAGACGTCCGCCGTGTAGCCCGGCTCGTCGGCGGCAAAGAAGCTGCCCTGCACGGCGGCCCAGATCCGGTCGCTCTCGTCCTCGGTCCCTTCGGCCACGTAGCGCCGCAGCATCGCCTCGACCGAGATGTCGCCGTAGCTGATGACATCGCCGCTGAAGACCGCCCGCTGTCCGGGCGTCAGAACCTCCATCGCGTCGAGCGCGAAGGACGGCGTCGCGCCCTCGTAGAGGTACCATTCCCAGCCCTCGGCCTCGAACAGGCAGTAGCGCTCGCCCTCGGGCATCGCGCATTCGAGGAACCGACCCTCCACCGTGAACGGCTCACCCATCGTGCCTGGCTCGATGCCGCTGTCGAAATCGGAATACTCGAACCCGAGCCCCGCCATCGGGGCGGGCGCAGGGGCCGGCGCGGGCGCGGGCGGCGGCGCAGGCGCCTTCTCCGGCACCGGCGCGCCGTTCAGCACGATGGTCCACTCGGTCGCGGTCGGGCCGGTGTCCTCCAGCAGGAACAGCGCCTCGCGGTAGCCGCGCGCCGCGCAGTCGGTGTCGCCGCGGATGGTGAAGGCCGCGCTGTCGACGCAGAAGGCGTACTCGCCGCCATAGTCATGGCCGCTGGCGGTCGGGCGGTAATAGACGTTGCGCACCTTGAGGTCGCCGCCGATCACCGTGGTGCAGGCCCCGGGATCGACGCCCCACCAGCCCTCGCTGACCCAGGTGCCCTCGTCGGAATAGCCGATCGCCACCTGGTGCCGGGTGTCGGTCTGGTTGCAGACCTCCAGCCCCGCCTCGGCCTGCCCGGCCAGTCCGAGCGTCCCGAGCGCAAGACAGGGCAGCAAAAGGGTTCGCATCGGCAGGCCTCCTCGACATCGTGCCCCGCCACTCTGCCCCGCCCGGCCCCGGCTGTCATCCGAAAGACGGTATCAAAGCTTGGTTTCGGGCACCGAGGGCGTCACCCGCCCGCGCCGCAGCTGGGCCTCGCGCCAGGTGATGAAGCTGATCGAGGCGATGATCAGCCCGCCGCCCAGCACCACGAAGGCATCGACCGGCTCGCCGAAGACCAGCGCGCCGAGCAGCGTCGCCCAGACGAGCTGCACGAAGGTCACCGGCTGGGTCACGGTCAGCGGCGCCGCGGCAAAGGCGCGGGTCATCGTGTAATGCCCGGCGGTCGCGAAACAGGCGACGCCGAACAGCACGAAGACCTGGTGCGCCGTCACCGGCACCCAGACCGCCAGCGCGAAAGGCGCCAGCCCGAGGGTGACCGTGAGCGACAGCATGGCGACGACCACGCCCGCCGAGACCTCGCCCGAGAACTTCTTCGCCAGCAGGTAGGAGACCCCGAAGAAGATCGCGGTGAAGATCATCGCCACGTGCCCGTCCGACACCTCGCGCAGGCCGGGCCGCAGGATGATCAGCGCGCCCAAGAGCGCGACCCCGACCGCCGCCAGCCGCCGGAGCGCCAGCTTCTCGCCGAAGAACACCGCCGCCCCCAGCGTGACGTAGACCGGGTTGAGGTAGTTCATCGCGGTGACCTCGGCGATCGAGATCCGGGTCATCGCGAAGAACCACAGGATCACGCCCAGCGTATGCGCCGCGCCGCGCAGCCCGAACCACGTCCACATCCGCGCCCCGCCCGGCAGCCGGACGAGCTGCGGCAGCACCGGCAGCAGGAACACCAGCCCGAGCGCATAGCGCAGGAAAGCCGACTGCGCCGCCGGGATTTCAGTGCCGAGCGATTTCACCAGCGCCGTGACCGCAACGAAACAGAGCCCCGTCAGGAGCATCCAGAGCACGCCGACGACAGGGTTCCCGGGGGTGGATTGCATGCCGCCGACAGACCACGCCGCGCCGGGCTTGTCCACACCTCAGCCCGCCAGTTGCCCCGCCACCAGCTTGGCCGCCAGCGCCCACATCACCGCCGCGATGACGAGATCGAGCATCCGCCACGCCCCGGGGCGGGCAAAGACCGGCGCCAGCGCCCGCGCGCCGTAGCCGAGACCGAAGAAGAAGACGAAGCTCGCCGTCACCGCCCCCGCGCCGAAGAGCGCCGCCTGGTCCCCGTAGCGGGTCGAGACCGAGCCGAGGAACACCACCGTGTCGAGATAGACATGCGGGTTGAGCCAGGTCAGCGCGAGGCAGGTGCCCACCGCCGCGCGCAGGCTGCCGGTCCCCGCCTCCGCCGCGTCGAGCCGCTCGCCCCCGCGCAGCGCCGCCCGCAGCCGCAGCGCGCCGTAGACCCCGAGGAACGCCGCCCCGCCCCAGACGAGGATCGGCGCCACCAGCGGCAGCCGCGCCGCCACCCATCCGAAACTGCTGACCCCCAGGACGATCAGCACCGCGTCCGACAGCGCACAGGTCAGCACCACCGGCAACACATGCGCCCGCCGCAGCCCCTGCCGCAGCACGAAGGCATTCTGCGCCCCGATCGCGAGGATCAGCGACAACCCGAGCGACACCCCGGCAAGATAAGCGGTCATGGGATCTCCCTCGCGCCCTGCCCAAACGTGCTAGCGGCAACTCCGGGCGGCGGCAATGACCGCCCCCCGCTTCTTCTTGGCCCAAATACTCACCGGCCGGCCCCCGCCACCCGCACGCCGCAACAGAAAGGGGCCCGGACGCGGACGCCCGGACCCCCGATCCCTGCCGCGCGCCGCCCTCAGGCGAGCTGCGCCATCACCTCGTCGGACATCTCGAAGTTCCCGGTGACCGACTGCACGTCGTCGTCGTCTTCCAGCACCTCGATCAGCTTCATCAGCTTCTGCGCCTCGTCGAGGCCCAGTTCGGTGGTGGTCTGCGGCCGCCAGACGAGCTTGGTCGACTCGGCCTCGCCCAGGTCCGCTTCCAGCGCGGTCGAGACGTCGTTCAGGTCCTCGAACGCGCACCAGATCACGTGGCCGTCCTCCGAGGACTCGACGTCCTCCGCCCCGGCCTCGATCGCCGCCATCATCACGGTGTCCGCGTCGCCCGCCTCCGCCGGATACAGGATCTGGCCCTTCCGGTCGAACATGAAGCCGACCGAGCCGGTCTCGCCGAGGTTGCCGCCGTACTTGCCGAAGGTCGAACGCACGTTCGAGGCGGTGCGGTTGCGGTTGTCGGTCATCGCCTCGACGATCAGCGCCACGCCGCCGGGGCCGTAGCCCTCGTAGCGGATCTCCTCGTAGTTCTCGGCGTCTCCGCCCAGCGACTTCTTGATCGCGCGGTCGATCACGTCCTTCGGGACCGAGTTCGACTTGGCCTCCTTCACGGCGAGGCGCAGGCGCGGGTTCTTGTCGGGGTCGGGATCGCCCATCTTCGCCGCCACGGTGATTTCCTTGGCGAGCTTGGAGAAAAGCTTCGAGCGCGCCGCATCCTGCCGCCCCTTGCGGTGCTGGATGTTCGCCCATTTGGAATGGCCGGCCATGTCGTCCTCGTCCGTCCTGTGCTGGATCAGGCCGCTCTATAGGCGAGGTCCGCCGACGCGGCAAGGTCGGTGCGCCCGTGCCTCTCGCCCCCACCGGGGCCCGGCCCCCTACCCCTCGCCCGTCCCAGCCGCTAGGCTGGCGCCATGACCACCGACCAGACCCTGCTGTTCGCGCTCTTCGCGGCAGTGTTCGGGCTCCTGCTCTGGGGCCGCATCCGCTACGACGTCGTCGCCTTCGGGGCGCTGATCGTCGGGGTGGTCACCGGACTCGTCCCGAAGGAAGACGCCTTCAGCGGCTTCGGCCACCCGGCCACGCTGATCGTGGCGCTGGTGCTGATCGTCTCGGCGGGGCTGGTGCGGGCGGGCGCGGTGGCGCTGATCACACGGACCCTGGTCGATCCGGGCCGCGCCCTGCAGGGGCATATCGCGCTGATGGGCGGCATCGCGGGGGTGCTGTCGGCCTTCATGAACAACGTGGCGGCGCTGGCGCTGCTGATGCCGGTCGATATCGAGACCGCCCGCAAGGCCGGGCGCGCGGCGCGGCTGACGCTGATGCCGCTCTCCTTCGCGACCATCCTCGGCGGCATGGCGACGCTGATCGGCACGCCGCCCAACATCATCATCTCGGCGATCCGCGAGGACAGCCTCGGCGCGCCGTTCGCGATGTTCGACTTCGCCCCGGTGGGGGCGGCGGCTGCGCTGGCCGGGATCGCCTTCGTCGCGCTGGTCGGCTGGCGGCTGATCCCGGCCGGGTCCGAGGGCCGCGACCGCGACCGCGCAGGCCCCGGGCGCGGCTACCTGTGCGAACTGGTCCTGCCGGAGGGCAGCGCGCTCGACGGCCAGCCGGTCGCCGACCTGCGCGCCGCCGCCCGGGACGCCGACGTGACGGTGCGGGGCCTGCGGCGCGGGGACACCCGCCACGCCGATCCCGCCGACGACATGACCCTCGCCCCGGGCGACGTGCTGCTGGTCGAGGCGGCGCCCGCGGCGCTGGAGGAGTTGCGCAGCGCGCAGGGCCTTGCCGCCGCCACGCCCGAGCGGCTGGCCCGGCTCGACGCGGCGGGCGGGGACCCCGCGTTCCTCGAACTGGTGCTGACGCCCGACTCGCGCCTCGTCGGGCGCAGCGCGCAGACCGTGGGCCTCGGCTGGCGGCGCGGCGCCTTGCTGGTCGGCTTGGCGCGCGAGGGCCGCACCGGCCCCGCGCCGCTGCGCGCGACCCCGCTGCGGGCCGGGGACGTGCTGCTGATCCTCGCGCCCGCGTCGGGGCGGGACGACCTCGCCGACTGGCTCGACGCGCTGCCGCTGGCGGGCGGGGCCGAGGTGACCCGCGAGGGCCGCACCTGGCTCGCGATCGGCCTCTTCGCGGCGGCGGTGCTGGCGGCCAGCCTCGGCCTCGTCTACCTGCCCATCGCGCTCGGGGCCGTGGTGGTGGCCTATGTCCTGACCGGCATCCTGCCGCTGCGCGATCTCTACACCCCGGTGGAATGGCCGGTGATCGTGCTGCTCGGCTCGATGATCCCGCTCGGCGCGGCGCTCGAGGCCTCGGGCGGCACCGACCTGCTGGCGGGCGCCCTGATCGGCCTGACCGAGGGCCTGCCCGCCTGGGCGATCCTCGCGGTGCTGATGGCGGTGACGATGACCCTGTCGGACGTGCTGAACAACACCGCCACCACCATCGTCGCGGCCCCGGTGGCGATCTCGATGGCCGAGCGGCTGGGCGTCAGCCCCGATCCGTTCCTGATGGCGGTCGCGGTGGCGGCCTCGGCGGCGTTCCTCACCCCCATCGGGCACAAGAACAACACGCTGATCCTCGGTCCCGGCGGCTACGCGTTCGGGGACTACTGGCGGATGGGCCTGCCGCTGGAGGCGCTGATCCTCGTGGTCAGCATCCCGGTGCTGCTGGTCGCGTGGCCGCTCTGACGCGACCGGCGCGGCCATTGCGCCCTCAGAACTGCGGCACCTTCTCGCCCCGCGCCGCGCGTCCGGCGATCTCGGCCAGCCGCCGCGCGCGGGTCTCGGCCCGCTTCGCCCCGGCCAGCCAGCGCAGCACGTAGCGCCGGCAGGACGGCGCGGCCTGCGCGAACCACGCCCCTGCCCCGGGCGCGGTGGCCAATTGCGCGGCCAGATCGTCGGGGACCAGCAACGCCTCGACCTCCGGACGCCCCTCCCAGGTGCCTGCCGCCTGTGCCGCCTCGATCGCGGCGAGGCCGGGCGGCTGCATGCGCCCCTCGTCGATCAGGCGCGCCGCGCGGGTGCGGTAGCTTTCGGCCCAGACCTGCTGGCGGCGCGGCGAAATCAGCTGCATGGTCCGCAGATCGTCGAGCACCTTGCGCCGCCCGTCGGTCCAGCCGTAGGCGATCAGCGCGTCGAGCACCGCCTCGCGCGAGACGTAGCGCGCCGGGTCGGCCTTCTTCCAGGTCACCAGCCAGACGCCCTCGGCCTGCCCGTGATGCGCGGCGAGCCACGCCCAGAGCGCCGCGGCGCTGTCCACCTCGATGCGGGCCAGGTCATCCATCTGCGCCTCCCTTTCGCCGCGACATAGGCCGGGCGGCGGGGCGGAACAGCGGGCTCAGTCCTCGGCCGTGGGCGGCGGCGAGACGAAGACGCGGTCATGCCCGCGCGCGTCGGTCAGCACCACGCGACCGACGGCGGCCATGCGCACCGAGTCGGCAAAGATCGCCCGCACGACCTCGCGCGCCGGGTTGGTGCCGGGGTCGAGCGTCACGGCATAGCTCCAGTCCGTGCCGCAGCCCGCCAGCGTGCCCGACCACGCCAGCGCCGTCCCGGGGCGCGGCACCTCGCAGCGGGCGGCGTTCGTCAGGGTCACCGTCAGCCCGGTCTCGGTCAGGTCGACCCCGGCGGGCCGGGGGCCGGCCGACACCGCGCCGGACAGGGCAAGGGTCAGGACAGCGGCAAGGGGCAGCGGGCGCATGGGCGGTCTCCTTCGGTCAGAGCGGCCAGATCAGGGGGATCATCAGGCTCGCGGTAATCCCCAAGAGGATGTTCATCGGGATACCGACACGCAAGTAGTCGGTGAAGCGATAGCCGCCGGGACCATAGACCAGCATGTTGGTCTGATAGCCGATCGGCGTCGCGAAGGCGGCCGAGGCCGCGAACATCACCGCCACCGCCAGCGGGCGCGGGTCGAGGCCCAGCGCCAGCCCCAGTTCGATGGCAATCGGCGTCAGGATCACCGCGACCGCGTTGTTCGACACGACCTCGGTCAGCACCGAGGCGAGGAAGTAGACCGCGAAGATCACCAGCGCGGGCGGCAGCAGTGCCAGCCCGGGGGCGAGGACATCGACGATCAGCTTGACGGCCCCGGAGGCGTCGAGCGCCGCGCCGACCGCCAGCATCGCGAAGATCAGCGCCATCAGGCGGCCCTCGATGAACGAGAACGCCTCGTCCGCGTCGATGGCGCGCGCGACCAGCACCACCACCGCCGCGACCACCGCCAGCAACAGGATCGGGGCCACGTCGAAGGCCGCGAGGCCGACCACCGCGACCAGCGCCCCCACCGCGACCGGCGCATGCGCCCGGCGATAGGGCCGCGCCACCGGGGCCGCGATGTCGACGAGGTCCATGTCCGCGGCCAGCCACGTGACGCACCGC
>JAUHZL010000426.1 GCA_030425945.1 Alphaproteobacteria bacterium
GCATGACCCGTTTCGCCCGCGCCCTGCCCCTGATTGCCGCCGCCCTTCTGCTGGGCGGCGCGGTTCCCTTCGACAGCTGGCGGGAACAGCGGTTCTCGCTGCTGTCGAGCAACGACTGGTCGCAGGGCCGCGATGCGGTCCGCGTGACCTCCGACGGAACCGTCTCGCTGCTCTGGACGGCCCTGCCGCCCTCGGACGCCACGGCGCGCCGGGCGAGCTGGTCCTGGGCCGTGCAGCAGTCGGTTCCGGCGACGGCGCTCGACCGGCGCGGCGGCGATGACCGCAACCTGTCGCTCTACTTCATCTTCATGCCGGAGGCGGTCGCGAACCGCATGCGCAACGCCCCGATCCGCCGCCTGCTGGAGGTCGAGGAGGCGCGGGTCCTGATGTATGTCTGGGGCGGCAATCACCGGACAGGCGCTGTCGTGCCCTCGCCCTATCTCGGGGCGCGCGGCAGGACCATCGCCCTGCGGCAGGCCGGAACCGGCGCCCACCGCGAGACCGTGGACCTCGCCCGGGACTACCAGCGCGCCTTCCGGTCGGCGCCGACCGCGCTGGTGGGACTGGCCCTGTCGGCGGACAGCGACGACACCGGGACCGAGATCATGGCCGAACTGTCGGGGCTGCGGCTGGAGTAGGGGCGCGGGGGCGGCACCGGCACGCGGACGGTGGCCGGGAACCCGGGATTAACCCGTGTCCGGGCAGGGTGTCGGGATGCCGCGCTATCGTCGCTTCCGTGTACCGGGGGGAACGTATTTCTTCACCTTGTGCCTGGCGGATCGGACGTCGCGCATCCTCGTCGACCATGTCGATGCCTTCCGCGCGGCTTATGCCGCAACAAAGCGAGAGTTGAGCTGGCAGGACGCGGCGCTGGTGGTGTTGCCGGACCATGTGCATGCGGTGTGGACCTTGCCGGAGGGGGATGCGGCCTATTCCGAACGCTGGCGACGGATCAAGGCCCGGTTTTCACATGCGGTGAAAGGTAGGGTGGGCAATATTGCCCACCCTACGGCCAGCAAGCTACGCAAGCGGGAGTGTGGGATTTGGCAACGTCGCTTCTGGGAACACACCATCCGTGACGAGGCCGACCTGCGCGCGCATATCGCCTATTGCTGGGGCAATCCGGTCAAACACGGGTTGGTCGCACGGGCGGTCGATTGGCCGTTTTCCTCGATCCACCGGGACATCTGGTTGGGACGGGTCGATGCGGACTGGGCGGGTGACGTGCCGGACGGCGATTTCGGGGAGTAGAGCCCGCAATCTGCCGGACATGTGCAGGAGGTGGGCAGATTGCCCACCCTACGCTTGCTACCCCTTCCGGCGTCGTTTCACATTCCCCCCGCGCTGGCCCGGGCGGCCTGCGGTGCTGCGACCGCTCGCCTTCTGCGCGGCGTCGGCGGCGGCCTCCACCGCCGATTGCCGCGCCAGCGGGTCGTCGGCAATCGCTAGATCGACCGCTTCCAGCCGCTTGATCTCGTCGCGCAGGCGGGCGGCTTCCTCGAACTCGAGGTTCTCGGCCGCCTTGCGCATGTCGGTGCGCAGCCCGTCGAGCACAGCTTGCAGGTTCGCGCCCGCCATCGGCTTGTCGATCTTGGCGGTGACCCGGTTCATGTCCGTGTCGCCCTGATAGAGACCGGCGAGCACGTCCTCGACGTTCTTCTTCACCGTGGCGGGCGTGATGCCGTGGGCCGCGTTGTACTCCATCTGCTTGGCGCGGCGGCGGTCGGTCTCGCGCATTGCGCGTTCCATGCTGCCGGTGATCCGGTCGGCATACATGATGACCCGGCCATCCGCGTTGCGGGCAGCGCGGCCGATGGTCTGGATCAGCGAGGTTTCCGAGCGCAGGAAGCCTTCCTTGTCGGCATCGAGAATGGCCACCAGCCCGCACTCGGGGATGTCGAGCCCCTCGCGCAGCAGGTTGATCCCGATCAGCACGTCGAAGGCCCCGAGGCGCAGGTCGCGCAGGATCTCGATCCGCTCCAGCGTGTCGATGTCCGAATGCATGTAGCGGACCCGGATGCCCTGCTCGTGCAGGTACTCGGTCAGATCCTCGGCCATCCGCTTGGTCAGGGTCGTGCAGAGGGTGCGGTATCCCTTCGCGGCGACCTTGCGCACCTCGTCCAGCAGGTCGTCCACCTGCATCTCGACCGGCCGGATCTCGACCTGCGGATCGAGCAGGCCGGTGGGACGGATGACCTGTTCGACGAAGACGCCGCCCGCCTGTTCGATTTCCCAGGCCGACGGGGTGGCCGAGACGAAGACCGACTGCGGGCGCATGGCGTCCCATTCCTCGAACTTGAGGGGTCGGTTGTCCATGCAGGACGGCAGGCGGAAGCCGTGTTCGGCCAGTGTGAACTTGCGCCGGTAGTCCCCGCGATACATGCCGCCGATCTGCGGCACGGTGACGTGGGATTCGTCGGCGAAGACGATGGCGTTGTCGGGGATGTATTCGAACAGCGTCGGCGGCGGCTCGCCGGGCGCGCGCCCCGTCAGGTAGCGCGAGTAGTTCTCGATCCCGTTGCAGACGCCGGTCGCCTCCAGCATCTCGAGGTCGAAGTTGGTGCGCTGTTCGAGGCGCTGCGCCTCCAGCAGCTTGCCGTCTGCGACCAGCTGGTCGAGGCGGATGCG
>JAUHZL010000038.1 GCA_030425945.1 Alphaproteobacteria bacterium
CATATATAGTCGATCCTAAGCTGG
This sequence comes from Alphaproteobacteria bacterium, assembly GCA_030425945.1. GTDB lineage: Bacteria > Pseudomonadota > Alphaproteobacteria > Rhodobacterales > Rhodobacteraceae > Dinoroseobacter. Next base: position 25 of record JAUHZL010000038.1, read on the forward strand.
GGCGGGTCGTCCCGCTCTGGTGCCGGGACGCGGGCAGGCAGAGCGGAGGCAGAGTCGGCGATGGACGGGGACTTCAGGGCGCAATTCGTGCGCGAACCCAACTGCTTGAAGCACCATCCGACCCTGGTGCTCAATGCCGATTACCGCCCGCTCTCCTACTACCCGTTGTCGCTATGGCCCTGGCAGGATGCCGTGAAGGCGGTGTTCCTCGACAGAGTGTCGATCGTTGCCGAATACGATACCGTGGTGCGCAGCCAGTCGATGGCGATCCCGATCCCCTCGGTGGTGGTGCTGAAGGATTTCGTCCGGCCGCAGAAGCGGGTGGCCTTCACCCGGTTCAACCTGTTCCTGCGCGACGAGTTCATGTGCCAGTATTGCGGCGGCAAGGGCGATCTGACCTTCGATCACGTCTTGCCACGGTCGCGCGGGGGAATCACGAGCTGGGAGAACGTGGTCGCCGCCTGTTCGCGCTGCAACCTGAAGAAAGGCTCGAAGTCGCTGCGGCAGGCCGGGATGGCGCTGCGCAAGCGGCCGGTGCGCCCCGATCCCGAGATGCTGAACAACATCGGGCGCAAGTTCCCGCCGAACTATCTGCACGACAGCTGGCTCGACTTTCTCTACTGGGATGCCGAGCTCGACGCCTGACGTTCAGGCGGGCGCGCTGACCGGGGCAGGGGGCGGGTAACCCCCTTGCCGCGTTGCGGCATCACGGGCACAGTCGGATCGGGGACCGCGCCGGGGACTGGACACAGCCACGCCGCCCGCGTAATCGGGGGCCGTTAGCGCTAACGGCGGGCCGCACGGCACATGGGCGGCCGTCCCGGCGACGGAACGAAGGAGCCTTTCACATGGCAGCGCGTGTCATCCCGGTCGATCCCTTCGATCTGGTCATCTTCGGCGGCACCGGTGACCTGGCGCGCCGCAAGATCCTGCCCGGGCTCTACCGGCGGTTCCACGCGGGCCAGATGCCCGACACGGCGCGGATCATCGGCGCCGCGCGCTCGGAAATGTCGAGCGACGAGTACCGCGACTTCGTGCGCGCCGCGGTGATCGAGTTCGTCTCCCCCGCGCTCTGCGAGGCCGAGCAGGTCGACGCCTTCCTGTCGCGCCTCGCCTACGTGGCGATCGACGCGCGCGGCGATGGCGGCTGGGCGGCGCTGAAATCCGAAGTGCGCAGCGACGTGGTCCAGGCCTTCTACTTCTCGGTCGCCCCGGGCCTGTTCGGCGACCTGGCCGAGCGGCTTCACGCGCACGGGATCGCCGGGCCGGATGCGCGGATCGTCGTCGAGAAGCCCTTCGGACGTGATGCGGCCTCGGCGCGGGCACTGAACCAGAGCCTCGCGGCGCATTTCCGGGAAGAGCAGATCTACCGGATCGATCACTATCTGGGCAAGGAAACCGTCCAGAACCTGATGGCGGTGCGCTTCGGCAACGTGCTCTTCGAACCGCTTTGGAACGCGCAATTCGTCGATCACATCCAGATCTCGGTCGCCGAGACCGTCGGCGTCGGCGGCCGCGGCGAGTATTACGACAAGTCCGGCGCGATGCGGGACATGGTGCAGAACCACCTGATGCAGTTGCTCTGCCTGATCGCGATGGAACCCCCGAACCGCTTTGAGCCCGACGCCGTGCGCGACGAGAAGCTGAAGGTGATCCGCGCGCTCGAGCCGGTGCCCGCCGACGACATCGTCCGGGGCCAGTACCGCAGCGAGGGCGACATGCCGGGCTACCTCGACGAGGTTGGCAGCGCCGAAAGCCGGACCGAAAGCTTCATCGCGCTCAAGGTGCAGGTCGCGAACTGGCGCTGGAACGGAACCCCGTTCTACCTGCGGACCGGCAAGCGGATGGCGGCGCGTCTGTCCGAGATCGTCGTGGTCTTCAAGGAACCGCCGCACGCGATCTTCGGGGACGAGGCCGGGTCGGAGGCGAACAAGCTGGTGATCCGCCTGCAACCGGACGAGGGCATGACCCTGACCGTAACCATCAAGGAGCCGGGGCCGGGGGGTATGCGGCTGATCGAAGTGCCGCTCGACATGAGCTTCGCCGAGGCGCTGGGGCCTGAAAATGCTGAAATGCCGGATGCTTACGAACGTCTGATCATGGACGTGATCCGCGGCAACCAGACCCTCTTCATGCGGGGGGACGAGGTCGAGGCGGCCTGGCGCTGGACCGATCCGCTGATCGAGGCCTGGGAAAAGCGCGGCGATCGTCCGAAGCCCTACCGCCCGGGGACATCGGGCCCCGAGGATGCGCTGGCGCTGCTGCACCGCGACGGGCGGCGATGGCGGGATCTGGAGGCGTGATGGATTTCGTTGCCTATCCCGACCGCGAGGCGTTGGCGCTGGCGCTGGCGACCCGGATCGCGGGCGAGCTGACCGAGGCCATCGAGTTGTCCGGGCGGGCGACCCTGTCGGTGCCGGGCGGCAGCACGCCGGGACCGGTCTTCGATGCGCTGTCGGCGGCCGATCTGGACTGGGCGCGGGTTTCTGTTCTGCTGAATGATGAACGGTGGGTGCCCGAAAGCAGCGACCGCTCCAACACGCGGCTGTTGCGGCAGCGGTTGCTGGTGGGACGTGCCGCGTCGGCCCGGCTGGTGCCGCTGCATGTTGAAACCGAGACACCCGAACAGGGATTGGATCGGGTGATCGCCGGGGTCGAGGACGCCCTGCCGATCTCGGTCCTGTTGCTGGGCATGGGCGAGGACCTGCATACCGCCTCGCTGTTTCCGGGCGCGGACCACCTGGGCGCCGCGCTGGCGGACGATGCCCCGGCGGTGATGGCGATGCGCGCGCCGGGCGCGCCGGAGCCGCGGATCACGCTGACGGCTTGGGTGCTGCGCGCGGCGACCCATCTGCATGTGCTGATCACCGGGCCGGGCAAGAAAGCGGCGCTGGAGCGGGCACAGGCTGCGACGACGACAGAAGAGGCGCCGATCCGCTGCGTGCTGGATCAGGCCACAGTGCATTGGGCGGACTGATGGAACAGCTATGGACAGCGCTGGACGGCCACCGCGACCGTCTGGAAGGCACTCGGATCCTTGATCTTTTCGCGAATCCCGAACGTGCCGTTCAGTTTTCGGCCGAGGCCGATGGCCTGCACTTCGATTACTCCAAGACCGGGATCGATTCCGCCGCGATGGACGCCCTGCTGGCCCTGGCCGACACCGCCGGGGTGGCGCAGGCGCGCGACGCGATGCTCTCAGGGGCGAAGATCAACACGACCGAAGATCGGGCCGTGCTGCATACCGCGCTGCGGCGGCGCGACGGGGTGGTGACGGTCGATGGCCGGGACGTGATGCCAGGTGTCCGGGACACCCATGATCGCATGTCCGCGTTTGCCGAAGCGGTGCGCGACGGCCGGTTCCGGGTTCCGGGCGGCACGGTGACCGACGTAGTCAACATCGGCATCGGCGGATCGGACCTCGGCCCCGCGATGGCGGCCTTGGCCTTGTCTCCGTATGCCGACGGACCGCGCGTTCATTTCGTGTCGAATGTCGACGGCGCGCAGATCGCCGAGACCCTGCGCGATCTCGACCCGGCAACGACGCTGGTGATCGTCGCGTCCAAGACCTTCACGACGATCGAAACGATGACCAACGCCGAGACCGCGCGGCGCTGGATGGCGGCTCATGTGGACGACCCGGCGGCGCAGTTCGTGGCGCTGTCCTCGGCACAGGACCGCGCGGCCGAGTTCGGGATTCCGGCCGAGCGTGTCTTCGGGTTCGAGGACTGGGTCGGCGGGCGCTACTCGGTCTGGGGGCCGATTGGCCTGGCGCTGATGCTGGCGATCGGTCCGGCGGACTTCCGGGCGTTCCTCGATGGCGGCGCCGCGATGGACCGCAATTTCGAGACTGCACCATTCGACCGTAACTTGCCGGTTTTGCTGGCTCTTGTCGGGATCTGGCACCACCAGGTCTGCGGTCATGCCACGCGGGCAGTGTTGCCATATGACCAGCGGTTGGCACGTCTTCCGGCATATCTGCAACAGCTCGAGATGGAGAGCAATGGCAAGCGCGTGACCCGGGACGGCAAGGCGCTGACCCGCACCGCGGGCCCGGTTGTCTGGGGTGAGCCGGGCACCAATGGCCAGCACGCCTTCTACCAGCTGATCCACCAGGGGCGGCAGGTCGTGCCCTGCGAGTTTCTCGTCGCGGCGCGCGGGCATGAGCCGGACCTCGATCACCAGCATGTTCTGCTGCTGTCGAACTGCCTCGCCCAGGCCGAAGCCCTGATGCGCGGCCGCACGCTGGACGAAGCGAAGGCGAAACTGGCCGGAACCGGGCTGAGCGGCGAGGCGCTCGACGCGGCCGCGATGCACCGGGTGTTCCCGGGAAACCGGCCGTCAACGCTGTTGCTCTACCGGGAACTGACCCCCTTCGTGCTGGGCCAGATCGTGGCGCTCTACGAACACCGGGTCTTCGTCGAAGGCGTGATCCTCGGGATCAACAGCTTCGATCAATGGGGCGTCGAACTGGGCAAGGAACTGGCCAAGGCGATGCAGCCGCTGATCGAAGGGACGACGGGCACGGCAGGCAAGGACGGCTCGACCGCGGCCCTCGTGGCGCGGGTCCGGAGCTTGCGCGGCGCCTAGGCCGGCGTCGCGCCGTCCACCTCGACGAACCGCTGTTTCAGGCTGTCCGGCAGGGCGCGCTTCGTCTTGCCGTCCGGCTCCAGCATGACCAGAACGGCGTCGCCCGTGGCGCGCAGGCCGTTGGAAATGCAGGCATATTCCATCAGGAAGCTGGTGTTTCGAAAGCTGCGCGTCCGGCAGACGATCAGGTAATCCTCATCCAGGAACATCGGCGCGTGGTAGCCCGCGGACTGTGACTTCATGACCAGCTGTGGGTCATTCGGGGCATACTGCGTCATCCCCCAGGCCACGAAATAGCGGACGCGGGCGATCTCGAACCAGCGCAGGTAGGCGGTGTTGTTGACGTGGTTCAGCGCGTCGATTTCCGAGAAGCGCACCCGGTCCCGGTACCCGAAGACCCAAGGCCCCTCGACACTGGCCTTCCGGAGATCGGAGGCATCAAGCGGGGTCAGGTAGGGAAGGTCGGGCATGGGCAGTCTGGCTGTCTGGAGCGGGTGATCGGGATCGAACCGACGACATTCAGCTTGGGAAGCTGACGTTCTACCACTGAACTACACCCGCGCCGTCTTCCTGCTACCGCCGCCCGCGCGCAGCGTCAAGCGGCCTTCGCATGTCGGTCGTCCCGCAGGCCCCGGCGCGCGGATGTTCTGAATGAAATCAGATCAACATATCTATGTTTATCAACCTGAATCCGGAATTTGGTCCGAAGATCGAGCCAATCCTCACCGAGGCTTGAACCTGCCGCAGGGGCCGTTACGGTGCCCGCGGACAGGGCATTTGCGGGGAGACCGACATGGCGAAGGTGGCGTTTCTGGGTCTGGGTGTGATGGGGTACCCGATGGCGGGGCACCTCAAGGCGAAGGGGCACGAGGTCACGGTCTACAACCGCACCACAGCCAAGGCCGAAGCCTGGGCGGAACAGCACGGCGGCGGCTTTGGCGTCACGCCGAAGGACGCCGTGCAAGGCGCTGATTTCGTGATGATTTGCGTCGGTAACGACGACGACCTGCGCAGCGTGGTGACCGGCGACACCGGGGCGCTGGCCGGACTGGCGGCGGGCGCGGTGATCGTGGACCACACCACCGCCAGCGCCGACGTGGCGCGCGAACTGGCCGCTCTGGCCGCAGATCAGGGTGTGGGTTTCGTCGATGCGCCGGTCTCCGGCGGGCAGGCGGGCGCCGAGAACGGCCAGCTTGCGATCATGTGCGGCGGATCGGAGGCGGATTACGCCAAGGCCGAGCCGGTGATGGCCGCCTATGCCAAGGCCTGCTCGCGGTTCGGCGAGGTGGGCGCCGGGCAGCTGACCAAGATGGTCAACCAGATCTGCATCGCGGGCCTCGTGCAGGGCATTTCGGAAGGGATCAACTTCGCGCAGAAGGCGGGCCTCGACGCCAAGGCGGTCGCGAAGCTGGTGTCGCAGGGTGCGGGCGGCTCGTGGCAGCTGGCCAACCGGCACGAGACGATGGTGGACGGCACCTTCGACTTCGGCTTCGCGGTGGACTGGATGCGCAAGGACATGGGCATCGCGCTGGCGCAGGCCAAGTCGATGGGCGTGTCTCTGCCGGTCACCGCGCTGGTGGACCAGTTCTACGGGGACGTGCAGGCGATGGGCGGCGGGCGCTGGGACACTTCCAGCCTGATCCAGCGGCTGCGCAAGCTGCAAGGGGACATCTGACCATGCTCGATCCCGAGGCGCTGCTGCGGGCCATGTTCCAGGCGGCGGTCGATGCCGCCGACCCGGGACTGGCGGTTCCGAAAGTGCTGCCGGCGCGGCCGAAGGGGCGGGTGCTGGTGGTGGGCGGCGGCAAGGCCAGCGCGCGGATGGCGCAGGCCGTGGAACAGGTCTGGGGGCCGTGCGAGGGGCTGGTGATCGTCCCGCACGGGGCCGGACTGCCGACGAAAGGAATCGAGATCGTCGAGGCGGCGCACCCGGTGCCCGACCAGGCCGGGTCGGACGCGGCGGTGCGGATGCTGCGGATGGTCGAAAGCCTCGGGCCGGGCGACATGGCGCTTTGCCTGATCTCGGGCGGCGGCTCGTCGCTGATGGCGGCGCCGGGGCTGGGTCTCAGTCTGGCGGACAAGCAGGCGGTCAACGCGGCGCTTCTGGCCTCGGGCGCGCCGATTTCCGAGATGAACGTGGTCCGCAAGCACCTGAGCGCGCTGAAGGGCGGGCGTCTGGCCGCGGCGGCGCATCCTGCGATGGTGATGACGCTGACCATTTCGGACGTGCCGGGCGACGACCTGTCGGTGATCGCCTCGGGACCGACCGTGCCCGATGACAGCACGGTGGAGGACGCCCGCGAGATCATCGCCCGCTACGGCCTGTCGCTGCCGCCGACGGTGGCCGAGTTCCTCGGGACCGAGGGCGCCGAGACGCCGAAGCGCACGCATCCGGTCTTCGCGATGGCCGAGACGCACCTGATCGCGGCCCCGCAGGCCTCGCTGCTGGCGGCGGCGGAGGTGGCGCGGGCCGCCGGGGTGACGCCGCTGATCCTCGGCGACGCGATCGAGGGCGAGGCGGCCGACGTCGGCCGGGTGATGGCCGGGATCGCGGCCGGGGCGGCGCGGCACGGCACGCCCGTCCGCCCGCCGGTGGCGCTGATCTCGGGTGGCGAGACCACGGTGACGGTGCGCGAGGCGGCGGGGAAGGGCGGGCGCAACTCCGAGTTCCTGCTGGGCTTTGCCCTGAAGGCGCTGCCGGGCCTCTGGGGGATTGCCTGCGACACCGACGGGCGCGACGGGTCCGAGCATAACGCGGGCGCGATCTGGGTGCCGCGCGTGGCCGAGAAGGCGCGAACGGTCGACGGCAAGGCGTATCTCAATGCGCATGACGCCTACAGCTTCTTCGAGGCGACAGATGGCCTGGTGATGACCGGTCCGACCCACACGAACGTCAACGATTTCCGCGCGATCCTCGTTTTGTAGCGGGCTGCCGCGCGGCGGGGTGGCGCGGCCCTGCGCACCCCGCCGGTCCCGTGACGCCTTGCGCCCGCCCTTGCAAAGGCGGACCCTGCCGTCATGCCAGCGGATATCGCGTTCTCCTTCACCGCCCTGACGCCCGCGGCCCGCCGCCACATCCGGGTGTTCCAGGTCCACCAGTTCCTCGACCGGTTCGCGATGGGCCTGACGGTGGCCGTGGTGGCGCTGGCGCTGACGGACCGGGGCATGGACCTTGCCCAGATATCGCTGCTTTTCGGCGTCTACGCGGTGACGACGATGGCGCTGGAACTGCCCTTCGGAGGGCTCGCCGACGCCCTCGGCCGCAAGCCGGTCTACCTGTCGGCGGTCGGGGCGAGCCTGATCTCGCTGGCGCTGTTCCTCGCGTCCGACGGTTTCGGCGGTCTCGTGCTGTCCTTCGCTTTCATCGGCTTCGGCCGGGCGCTCCGGTCCGGGACGCTCGATGCGTGGTTCCTCGAGACCTTCCGCGTCGCGGCGCCGGGGGTCGATGTGCAGCCCGCGCTCGCCCGGGCGCATTGGGCCAACGCGATGGGCCTCGCGGTCGGGGCGGTGGTCGGGGGGCTGCTGCCGGACGTCTTCGGCGCGCTGGCGCTGCGTCACGGGGTTAGCGTCTATGACGTGTCCTACGTCGCCAGCTTCGGGGTGATGCTGGGCGTGTTGGCCTACACGCTGGTTGTCATCGCCGAGCCGCCCCGGCCGTCGTCCGCCGGGGCGCTGTGGCGGGGGTTTGCGCGCGTGCCCGCCGTGGTGACCGAGGCCGCGGGCCTCGCCCTGCGCCACCCGACCCTGTCGCTGCTTCTTGCGGCGCTCGCGCTGGGCCTGATGGCGACGAACCCGGTCGAGGTGCTCTGGCCGACCCACGTCAGGCCCATGCTGGACGGGGCCTATGGCAACACCGTCATCGGTGCGCTGACCGCGGGCTATTTCTTCGCGATCGCGCTCGGGGCGGCACTGTCGCCCGGGATCAGCCGGATGGTCCGGCGGCGGCAGGCCGTTGCCCTTGTGGCGCTTACGGGCGGGCTGGCGGTGGGGCAGGTTGCCCTCGCGATGCAAGGCGGACCCGCCGGGTTCATCGGCGTCTTTCTGGTCTATTCCGTTCTTCTGGGGGCCGTCGAGACGCCTGCGAGCACGATCCTGCACCGCTGTGTGCAGGATCGTCAGAGGTCCACGACCCTGTCGCTGCGCTCGCTGGTCCAGCAGCTCGGGGCCGCAATCGGGCTAGTCATCGCCGGGGCGGTGGCCGAGGCCTGGTCCACGCCGGTCGCGTGGATGGCAGGCGCGGTCTTTCTCCTGATCGCGATGCTTCTCACGCTTGTGCTGGCCCGGCGGCTGGCTTCCGAGGCGGGCTAGACGACAGGCGCCGCGCGGTCTCAGCCCCGGCGGCGGCGGCGTCCCCCGGCGTCGCCACGGGCTGCCCCGGCGCCGAACCCGACCTGTGGCAGGCTGACCGCCTGTGCAAGATTGGGGAAGGGCGCGGTCGCGTGCGGGATCGCGTTGGCGGCAACGAAATGCTCCTGGAACCGCGGCTCGATCGCGGTCTCGACCTTGGTGATCGCCCGCACCCCGGCCTCGATCCGGCGGCGCGCGGCGCGGTTGCAGAGCGCGATACGCGCCCCGGTCCCCGCGGCGTTGCCCGCGCTCGTCACGCGGTCCAGCGGCGCATCGGGGATCATGCCCAGAACCATGGCGTGTTTCGGGCTGATATGCGCGCCGAAGGCCCCGGCGAGCACCACGCGGTCCACCGCGTCGACGCCGATCTCGTCCATCAGCAGCCGTGCGCCCGCGTAGAGCGCGGATTTCGCAAGCTGGATCGCGCGCACGTCGCCCTGCGTCACGGTAATGACCGGTCCGCCGGTCGCGCTGCCGTCGTGCAGCAGATAGGCGTGCGTGCGCCCCTCGGGCCGGCTGCGCGGCGTGCCGGTCTGCTCGGCCGAGCCGATCAGGCCGGAGGGGTCCATCAGTCCTGCCATCCGCATCTCGGCGACCGCCTCGATGATGCCCGAGCCGCAGATGCCGGTGACCCCCGTGGCGGAGGTGGCCTCGGCAAAGCCGGGATCGTCCGACCACAGCTCGCAGCCGATGACCCGAAAGCGCGGTTCTTTCGTCTCGGGATCGATCTCGACCCGTTCGATGGCCCCCGGCGCGGCGCGCTGGCCCGACGAGATCTGCGCGCCCTCGAAGGCCGGACCGGTGGGCGAGGAGCAGGCCAGCACGCGGCTGCGGTTCCCGAGCAGAATCTCGGCGTTGGTGCCGACATCGACGATCAGGACGAGGTCGTCGGACTTGTCCGGCTCCTCCGACAGCGCGACGGCGGCGGCATCGGCGCCGACATGACCCGCGATGCAGGGCAGGATATAGACCTGCCCGCCGGGGTTCATCGCGGTGAGGTCCAGCGCGGCGGCGGCGAGGTCCAGCGCCGAGGAGGTCGCCAGCGCGAAGGGCGCCTGTCCCAGTTCGACCGGATCGATCCCCAGCAGCAGGTGGTGCATCACCGGGTTGCAGACGAACACCGCCTCGACGATGGTCCGGGCGTCGATCCCGGCCTCGGTCGCCAGCTCCCCGATCAGCGTGTTCAGCGCCGCGCGCACCGCCCGGGTCATCTCGGCATCGCCGCCCGGGTTCATCATCGCGTAGGAGACCCGGCTCATCAGGTCCTCGCCGAAGCGGATCTGCGGGTTCATCAGGCCGGACGAGGCCAGAACGCGCCCGTCCGCAAGGTCGGTCAGGTGCGCCGCGATGGTCGTCGAGCCGAGGTCGATCGCAAGGCCGTGCAGGCCGCCCTCGTGGAAGCCCGGCCAGACCTCGACGATCTTCGAGGGACCGCCCTCGCGCGGGGTCGAAAGCGCGACGGTGACCGTCCAGTCGCCCTTGCGCAGCGCGGGTTGCAGGCGCGCCAGCACCGGCAGGTCGGCCTGGGCGGGCGGCAGGTCGAAGGTCTCGGCCAGCGCGCGGTTCAGCCGCTCCAGATCACCGGTCGGCTCGTGCATGTCCGGCTCCTGCACCGCGACGCAGTAGAGGCGCGTGGCCGGGTCCATCTCGATGGCGCGGGCGGTGGCGGCCTTGCGCACGACCTGGCGGTGAACCTGGCTCTCGGGGGGCACGTCCACGACGACGTCGCCCGCGACCTTGGCCTGGCAGCCGAGGCGGCGGCCGTCGATCAGGCCGCGGATGTCCTTGTAGCGCTGCTCGACAGCGTTCCACGGGCTCAGCGCGTCGGCGGCGACCGTGACCCCGTGTTTCGGGAAGTCACCGACCCCCGGCGTGATCTGGCACTTCGAGCAGATACCGCGCCCGCCGCACACGGAATCGAGGTCGACCCCGAGTTGCCGCGCGGCGGTCAGGATCGGCGTGCCGACGGGAAAGCGGCCCCGCTTGCCCGACGGGGTGAAGATCACGAGGGGGTCTGGGCGGGTCTCGGTCATGGTGTCCTTACTGGAGTGTGGCGTCCGTCTCGTCGAGGGCCGTCAGCAGGGCCAGTTGCTCGGTCTCCTGCTCCTGCGCAAGGGCCTCCGCGGCCATGGCCGCCGGGACCGACACGGCATCGGGCCTCAGGTGATAGGCGACCTCGTCGAAACTGTCGCGCGGGAAGACGTAGAAGAAGCTGCCGGGACCCTCGTCGGCAAAGACGCCGTGCACGGTGTCGCCGGGAATGAAGATCGCCGTGCCGGCCTCCAGCACGTGGGCGACGCCGTCCACCATCACGCGCAGGCGCCCGGTCAGCCCGAAATAGATCTCGTGCGGGGCGTGACAGTGCAGTTCCAGCGTCTGGCCCGGCTCGAAATGCGCGATCCCGCAGGTCATCGACGCGGTCGGCGTCATCCCGGCCGAGAACAGCGTCTGCCAGGTTACCGTGCCGAAGGCGCGGTCGGCAAAGCTGTCGAGCGGGCACGCGGCGGCCGCGATCACGGTCGGACGCGCGGTCTCGATCGCCGGGGCGTCGGTGTCGGGCAGCAGCCCGGGAACGGGGGTGTCCGTCATGGGAAAAGACCTCTCAGCCTGCGGGACGGGCGCACTTGGCCCGCCGTGCCACATTCCCTGTTTTGTCCTGCACGTCCGGTCGTTTCGCGTCACATCGCGGTCCGTCCGCGCCCGCCGCGATGCGGCAACGGGCGCGGACGGGCGATGGGTCAGGCGGTGCGGCGGCGGCGGCTGCCTCGGCCCCCGGCGGCGCCTTGCGCGGCGCTCGCTTCGGGGAAGGGGGTGCCCTCGGCCACGGCGTCCATCACGCGGGCGAAGCGGATCCACTCGCCGCCGTTCGGGTCATGGTTCATCAGGAAGTTGGCGGCGCGGATCGCCTCCATTTCCTGCGGGCGGACCGGGTTCATGATCGCGCTGGTCATGCCTGCGGCAATCGCCATCGGCAGGAAGGCCGCGTTGATCCCGTGCCGGTGCGGCAGGCCGAAGGAGATGTTCGACGCGCCGCAGGTGGTGTTGACGCCCAGTTCCTCGCGCAGGCGCTTCACGAGCGTGAAGACCTGCCGCCCGGCCGAGCCCATGGCCCCGACCGGCATCACCAGCGGATCGACCACGATGTCATGGGCCGGGATGCCGAAATCGGCGGCGCGCTCGACGATCTTCTTCGCCACCGCGAAGCGCACGTCGGGGTCTTCCGAGATGCCGGTGTCGTCGTTCGAGATCGCGACCACGGGCACGTTGTACTTCTTGACCAGCGGCAGGATCTTTTCCAGCCGCTCTTCCTCGCCGGTGACCGAGTTCAGCAGCGGACGGCCCTGCGCGGCGGCGAGGCCGTTCTCCAGCGCGCCCGGAACCGAGCTGTCGATGCAGAGCGGCACGTCCACGATTGCCTGCACGCGCTCGACGAGTTCGCGCATCAGCGGCGGCTCGACGAAGTTGTTGTCGGCGTAGCGCGGGTCCTCGGCCATCTTGTTGTTGAAGACGGCGCCCGAGTTGATGTCGAGCACGGTCGCCCCGCAGGCCACCTGCTCGAGCGCGTCGCGCTCGACGGTGGTGAAGTCGCCGGCTTCCAGCTCGGCGGCCAGCTTCTTGCGGCCGGTCGGGTTGATCCGCTCGCCGATGACGCAGAACGGCTCATCAAAACCGATCACGACGGTCTTGGACTTGGATTCGAGGACAGTGCGGGTCATGGGCGGGGTCCTTGGGTCAAGAAGAGGGATCAGGCGCTGAGCGCCGCGGGCCGGCCGGAGGCGCCGGCATGGGTCTGCACCCAGTCGGCGGTGGTCTGGATGCCGCCGAGCGGGAAGAAATGGACCTGCGCGATGCCGAAGCCCGGGTGCGCGGCCTTGTGAGTGGCGAGCGCGGTCAGGATCTCGTCCGGCTCGAAGGGCAGCACCAGCTTGGTGACGTCCTTGGCGCGGCGCTGGAGCACCCGCAGCGACGGGCCGACCCCGCAGGCGACGGCGAACTTGATCATGG
>JAUHZL010000039.1 GCA_030425945.1 Alphaproteobacteria bacterium
TGCTCTCTGTCCTGCGCACCGTGAAGGCCCGCGCCGACGGGCCGATCCTGATCCATGCGATCACCGTCAAGGGCAAGGGCTATGCCGAGCACCGCCCCGACAAGGGCCATGCCACCGGCACCTTCGACGTGGTCACGGGCGAGCAGAAGAAGACCCCGTCGAACGCCCCGAGCTATACCAAGGTCTTTGCCGAAAGCCTGATCGACGAAGCGGCCCGCGATCCCCGCATCGTGGCGATCACCGCCGCCATGCCCTCGGGCACCGGCCTCGACCTGTTCGCGAAACGCTTCGCCAGCCGGTGCTTCGATGTCGGCATCGCCGAGCAGCATGGCGTGACCTTCGCCGCCGGTCTGGCCGCGGGCGGGTTGCGCCCTTTCGTGGCGATGTACTCGACCTTCCTGCAACGCGGCTACGATCAGGTCGTTCACGACGTCGCCCTGCAGAACCTGCCGGTGCGCTTCGCCATCGACCGCGCCGGGCTGGTCGGCTCGGACGGCGCGACCCATGCCGGGTCCTTCGACATCGGCTACATGGCCGCCCTGCCGAACATGGTCGTCATGGCCGCCGCGGACGAGGCCGAACTGAAGCACATGGTCGCCACGGCGGCGGCCCATGACAGCGGGCCCATCGCATTCCGCTTCCCGCGCGGCGAAGGCGTCGGCGTCGAGATGCCCGAGCACGGCACGCCGCTTGAGATCGGCAAGGGCCGGATGGTGCAGGACGGATCCGGCGTCGCGATCTTGTCCTTCGGCACCCGGCTGCAAGAGGTCAGGCAGGCCTGCGAGGCGCTGGCCCAGCGCGGGATCACCCCGACCGTCGCCGATGCGCGCTTTGCCAAGCCGCTCGACCGGGACCTGGTCCTCGACCTCGCCGCGCGGCACGACGCGCTGCTGACCATCGAGGAAGGCGCGGTCGGCGGGTTCGGCAGCCATGTCGCGCAGCTTCTGGCCGACGAAGGGATCTTCGACAGCGGCCTGCGCTTCCGGATGATGACGCTGCCGGATCGCTACATCGACCAGGCCAACCCGCGCGACATGTACGACATCGCGGGTCTGAACGCCGAGGATATCGAGGCCAAGGTGCTCTCCCTCATGGGCGTCGAGGTGCTCGGCAAGCGCGCCTGAGCCCGGCTCGCTAAAATCTGTCCGATGCGCCGCAATCCTGCCGCTTGGATGTCCCCTGCCCTGCGCGGCCCTCGCCGATCCTGAGCCCCTCGCAGGGGTGTGGGAAGGGGATTCGACCGTGGGTGGTCTCATCAATGCTGGTGCCGTGTTCGGCGACGTGGTCGATCCAGGCCTGCCGCTCCGCGACCTCGGCGCGGCGCTGTCCGGGTCGAAGCTGCTCGCTGCCAGCGCCGATGGCAGCGGCTACGTCGTGGTTACCCTGGCCGAGGGCGGGACGCCCTCGGTGGCCGCGCTCGACACGGTGCCGCTGGCGGGTCTGCCCTCGGGTGTGCCGTCCCGCATCACGATCGCGGGGACCGAGCATGCCGTGATCCCCGGCGCGCCGGGCACGGGCTACCTCCTGTTGTCCCTGACAGGCGACGACGATCTGCGCGTCGACACCGGGGCCGCGCGGACGGGCCAGAGTGCCGCGGTGGTCTCCAGTGGCGGCACATCCTTCGTCTATCTCGCGACCGGGGACGGCGCAGGCCTGCGCCTGTTCCGGCTCGACGCCGGGCAGCCCGCGACCGAGATCACGCTGGCCGGGATCGCGGCAGGCGCAACCCTGCCGCCCGGGGCCGTGCTGCTGCGGGCGGGACCGTCCGCGTCCCCCAGCCTGATCGCCGTCGATGCGGGGGCGGACACGATCCACAGCTTCCACCTCGGCCCTGACGGCATCCCGGAACTGGTCAGCCGGATCGGCGCGGCAGACGGCCTCGGGATCAACACCCCGCGGGCCGCCACGGCGGTCGAGGTTGCGGGAACCGCCTATCTTGTCGTCGCCTCGACCGAGAGCCACACGCTCAGCGTGATCTCGGTCGCGGCGGACGGCCGACTCGGCGCCACCGACCATGTCCTGTCCCAGACCGGGATCGACCTCGCCGATGTCGGGGCGGTGACCTCCGCCCTCGTGAACGGGCGCGCCGTGATCGCCGCGGCGGGCTCCGGCGGCGCGGTCTCGCTGTTCGAACTGGTGCCCGACGGCACGCTCGTGCACCTCGCCACCCGCGCCCCTTCCCCCGACTGGCCCGCAGGCCCGGTGAGCGACCTGGCGCTCACCGTCGTCGGCAGCGAAGTGCAGCTGCTGGCGAGCTGCCCGGACCAGGCCGACAGCTACCTGCTGCGCATCCCGCTCGACACCATCGCGGCCCCGGTGACCGGCAGTGCCGGGCCGGACACCCTGACCGGCGGATCGGCGCGCGACCTGCTCAGCGGCGGCGCGGGAAATGACACGCTGGCCGGGGGCTGGAACGACGACATCCTGATGGACGGCGCAAGCAGCGACACGATGACCGGCGGGCTCGGGGCCGATCTGTTCGTGCTCGCCCGCGACGGGCAGAGCGACACCATCCTCGACTTCCAGCCGGGCATCGACAAGCTCGACCTGTCACGATGGTGGATGCTGTCGAACGCGACCCAGCTCACGATTACCCCGACGGCAGAAGGGGCGGACCTGACCTTCGGCGACGAAACGGTGCATGTCATCAGCTACGGGCATGTCCCGCTCGGGGCTGCGGACTTTCCGACCGGCACGATCCTGAACCTGACCCGCCCGCCCCTGATGGTCGACCAGCCGGATGCCGCCCCGGCGGACTTTTCCGCGCGCGACGTCCTGATCGGCACGGCGGGACCCGACGTCCTGCGCGGCTACGGCGGGAACGACCGGCTCGAAGGCGGCGGCGGCAGCGACGAGCTGCGCGGCGGCGATGACGACGACGAACTGATCGGCGGGGACGGCGACGACTTCGTGTTCGGGGATGGCGGCCAGGACAACATCGCACTCGGCAGCGGCGACGACGAGGGGCACGGCGGCGACGGGCACGACCAACTTGGCGGCGGCGCAGGGCGCGACATGCTGTTCGGCGAAGACGGCAACGACACGCTCGGCGGCGGCCCGGATGACGACTGGATCGACGGGGGGCGCGGCAATGACGTGGCCAGCGGCGGCTACGGCGACGACACCGTGCTTGGCGGTGACGGGGACGATACGCTGGCGGGCAGCTTTGGTGCCGATATCGTCGAGGGCGGCGCGGGCAACGACTCGCTCGGCGGCGGGATCGGCATCGACATCCTGCGCGGCGGCCCCGGAAATGACGACGCGGGCGGTGGCGATGGCGACGACTGGCTTTACGGCGATGACGGAAACGATTTCCTCGCCGGGGGCAACGGGGACGACCGGCTGTTCGGCGGCGCGGGTGACGACAAGCTGAACGGGGGTGCCGGAAACGACGTCCTGACCGGCGACGCGGGCGCCGACCAGTTCATCATCCCGGACTGGACGGTCGGCGAGACGGATCTCCTCGTCGATTTCACCAAGGGCGAGGACACCATCCGGGTCCCCTGGATCAGCGGGGCCTTCAACGCGCTCACGATCACCGATCCCGGCGACGGACAGCTGGCGATTGCCCATCGCGGCCATACGATCCTGGTCGACGGCCTGGATGGCGACTGGCTCGACATCCACGATTTTCTGTTCGTCTGAGGCGTCGCGCGAGGGTGGCGCGGCAACCCCGTGCTGGAGGATGGCGCCGTGGACAGGGGTTCGGTTGCGTGCTGCGAGACCGGCCTCATGGTCTTGGCCAGGGAGGAACGCGGCGAAGCGCCCAAAGGTTCAAGGCAGACGCGCATCTCAAAGCACACCAACCCCGGCTCTCGCCCGGGGCCACGCGTAACCGGGTCAACAGGTCTACGACGAGTCCGGAGATCGCTGTCCGGCTGCCTCTGCACCGGCTGCCGTCTCGCATGCGTCCACACCGGACCATTCATGAGGGAAACCACGCCTCCGGATCCAAGTGCCGCCAGGCGTCGCCGGGCCTCCGGCCCCATATCCCTCGGGGCCGCGCCGGGAGGGCTACCCGCAGCGAGGCAAGGATGCGTCGGTCTCGATCCGGAACCTGTTCGGACCACCGTGACGCGCGTCAGGAGGGAACCGCAAGTCGCCTGCCCCCTGATACCCCTCTTCCAGCGCTCCTCCTGATCTCCGCGGCCGCGCAGGCCGATCCTTGTCCAGACCGCGGACATCACGACCGCCCCGCAACGGGCGACGACCTCGCAAGCGGCTCAGGGAAACCCAATGCCATGCCCGACCCAGCCTCTCCCCCGGACCTGCGGGACGCCGGAGGCCAGATCGCGCCCCACGACGCCCCACCCGAAGTGGCACCCCAACCCCTTTCACGCCACCCGCCGGACGAGCAGATGGGGCCTCGCCGCCCGGATTTCGCCGGACCCGGGCGTCGCAGGCTCCGGCAGCGCGCCGCTGCGCATGATCGCCTGGTGGTGCCGGATCGCGTCATCGATGTCGGTGTGGTAGGTGGCGCGTCCGTTCTCCAGCACGACGCCATGCCGACAGATCCGCTGCACGAGGCCCAGCGCATGGCTGACCACGATCGCGCCGGAGCTTTCCAGCCGCCGGGTCAGCAGCGCCTCGCTGCGGCGCTTGAAGGCGAGGTCACCGACCGAGGCCACCTCGTCCACGAGGTAGGTCTCGAAGGGCAGGAACATCGACAGGCCAAAGGCCAGTCGGCCGCGCATGCCGGTCGAATAGGTGCGCACCGGCATCTCGTAATGGGGACCAAGCTCGGCGAAAGCTGCCACCCGGGCGACGAGGCACGGCACGTCCACCCCGTATAGCCGCCCGGCAAAGCGCACGTTCTGCGCGCCCGTCAGGTCCGGATGGAAACTGCCCGCAAAGCCGACGGGCCACGAGACCCGCCCCCGGCGCAGGATACGCCCCGCGTCCGGGCGCACGGTTCCCGCGATCATCTGCAACAGCGTCGACTTGCCAGTTCCGTTGCGCCCGAGCAGCGCCACCGGCACCCGGGACGGGAACCTAAGGCTGATCCGGTCGGCCACGCATTTCGGACCGTCCGCCGTCGCGAAGCGCTTGCTGACGGTGTCTAGGACGATCATTGCCGATCCCTCAGGCTGGCGTGGCCCAGCGACACCACAGCCCAGAGCAGCGCAAAGGCGGTAGAGGCGACCGCCGTCATCTCGGCCCGGCGCGGAAACTCCGGCGTCTCCGCGCGGGTCGGCCGGACATGGGCCGCAAGGAAGCGTGTCTGCCGCCGCGCCTCGGCCAGCGCGGCGTCGTGGGCCGCCATCGCCGCGACATAGGCCCGCTCGGCGAACTCGCGGTCGACCTCGAGACGCTCGTACTCGCCCATCAGCGCGGCATAGCCCGGCGCGCCCGCGCCACCCGAGTCGACCCCCAGCTTGCGCCGTTCCTCCGTGATCCGGGCCTCGATCACCGCGACCCGCCGGTCCAGCCCGACCACCCGCTGATCCGTGGCACGAGTCGTCTCCAGCAACAGGTCGCGTTCGAGGGTGGCATCGACGAGCTCCGCCTCGAGACTGGTCAGAACGCCCATCTGGCTGCGCAGGTCCTGCGTCGGATCGACGATGCGGTGGCGGCCCCGGAACTCGGTGATCGCCGCCCGGGCGCGGCGAAGGCGGTCCATCGCCAGGTCGAGGTCGTCGGTCGTCTGGCGGGTCGCCGCGGCGCGGGCCTCGTCGCTGAGGGCGTTGATGGTGGCGGCGCTGGCGCGGAACACCTCGCGCGCCAGACGCTGGGCCGTATCGGGATCGAACGCGCTGACCGTCAGGTCGATGAGGCCCGTGCGCGCATCGTGATCGACCCGGATCATCCGCCGCCAATAGGCCGTCTTCGCCTCGATCGACGCGGCCTGCGGCAGGGTGAAGAGCGGGTCCCACACCCCCTCGGGGCGAAAGACGCGGTCGAGGTCGAGAACCGCGTCGAGGTCCGCCACCAGATCGGGACTGCGGATGAAGGCGGCGAGGATCTCGCTGTCCGGCGTGCTGCGTCCGGCGAGTTCCCCCAGCCCGCCCAGCATCAGGCTGGCCGGGCTGCCTTCGTCCGCGCGCACGCTGAACCCCACGCGGGAGGCATAGCGATCGGCCGCCACGGCGTAGAGGTACCCGGCCACGAGGGCCGTGGGCAGGACGACCGCGGCCAGGAAGGTCAGCAGCCCGCGCCCCCGCGCGGACGGGGGCGGTCCGACCGGGGTCAGGTCCTCGAAGGCAAGGTCCGGACGACGGTCCGCCCGCATCATCGACTGGTCCATCTCAGCACTCCTCTCGTGCGCCGGGTCCGGGCCCGGTCAGGAATTGGTAACCATTTCTCAGCAGGCTCCCGGGCATGACCCGGACCGCGCCCCCCAAGCCCCGCTCGCCCGAAGGTCCGCCCGCGGCGGCCTCCGTCCTGCCGCCGCCGTCGATGGGGCGGGCTGTGCGGGCCATGATGCTGCGCGAGATCTCGGCGACCTACGGGCGGTCCCCGATTGGCTATCTCTGGGCGGTGGCCGACCCGGTGGGTGGCATCCTGCTGATGACGCTGCTCTTCTCGATGCTGATGCAGCGCCCGCCGCTGGGGGAAAGCTTCGCGATCTTCTACGCCACCGGCATCCTGCCGTTCCTGCTGTTTGCCGATCTCAGCCAGAAACTCGGGGTGGCGATCCGGTACTCCAAACCGCTGTTTGCCTATCCGGCCCTCGGCCTGACGGAGGCCCTGCTGGCCCGCTTCCTGCTCAACCTGCTGACCCACGTGGTGATTGCCGTGGTTGCCCTGGGCCTGCTGGCCCTCGCGATCGGTTTGCCGGGCCGTCCGCAGCCCGGACCGCTGCTGGCGGGATATGCCCTGATCGCCCTTCTGGCCGGCGGGCTGGGAACCCTGAACTGCTTCCTGATCGCGGTCTCCCCGAACTGGGAGCGGATCTGGGCGATCGCGAACCGTCCGCTTTTCCTGATTTCGGGTGTCTTCTACACCTATGACGGGGTTCCGGCCGGGTTCGCGGACCTGCTCTGGTGGAACCCGCTTCTGCAGGGGATCGGCCTCGTCCGTGCCGGGCTCTATCCGCAGTATTCCGCGGAGTACGTCAGTCCGCTCTACGTGGCGGCCATCGGGATGGGGGCGCTGGTCGGCGGTCTTGTGCTGATGGCGCGGCGGGGGCGCGACCTCGTCAACGAGTAGCGACGGCCGGGTGGCCGGGGCGGCAGCAGGTCCGGCCCGCGAGGGACGCGCAAGGGACCCTGAGGGCCCGCGGACCCTCCGGCCCCCGGCGGTGCGCAGCGCGCTGGTGTCCCGGAACCCGTTGCCAAGTCCCGGCGGTGCCGCAGGGCCGTCAGTCCCTCGGCGGCACCGGCCCTCACGCGCGGCAATCAAGGCCCAGAGCCTTGCCGACACCGTCATGCGGCACGCCGGGCCGGTTCATCGACCGGGCGCAGATCGAGGTCGAGGCCGAATTCCTCGCGGATCTCGTCGCGCTGGCGTCCGAACAGGGCCTCGGCCCAGGCGACGCGCTCGGCGGTCCGGCCGGGATCGGGAAGCGCCGTCTTGTCGAGGGCAAGGCGCAGCATGCCCCGGATCACCTCGGATGGCAGCCCGGCTGTGACGGCCCGCGCGATCTCGTCGCAATCCCACATCCGCAGCGAGGGGTTGGCCTTGTGGATCGGCACGTTCCAATCCAGCGTGACGCCGGGCAGAACCTGCGACACCACGGCCCGGATGTCGCCGTGCCGGGCCACCGTCAGCGTGGCCTCCGGCAGCACCCGGCGCCATGCGCGCAGGTACCCGGCGATCGTCAGGCTGCGCGCGCGGTCCGCCGCGAACCGTTCGAAACTGCTCCCGTCATGGCAGGCCCCCTCGGCGATGTAGCGGTCGAGGTTCTGCTTCAGGAACTGGGAATAATCCCCGAACAGGAAGCCGCTGAGGGGTCGGAGGAAGACGAGGACATGAACCCGCATCCCGGTGCCAGATACTGCGTCCGCCAGTTGAACGGCTTGCTGGGCCTGCCCGAAATAGTCCTCGTGCGACAAGATCAGCGTGGACTGCGTCCCGAAGAGACGGTCCAGCCTGTCCCGGTCCAGCCCGCCCAGGGTGATCGGCGTGCCGGGATGCCCGCCGCCACCCGGGTGCGGGTAGGTCACACCGGACGCCGTCAGCGCGGCGCGGTTGCCCAGCAGCACGCGCTGCAGATAGGTCGAGCCGCATTTCGGCGAGCCGACATGAAGGATGAGGGTCCGGGTCATTCGATGGCTCCACGCTGGGGCTGTGCGGCGCGTCGGTCTCGGGGCAATCCCCCGCCGCCGCGCACCGGAACGGGCGAGGCGGCGGCCCACTCCGGCTTCAGGGTCTCGGCAATCTGCGTAGCGACACCGGCAAGCGTCCCCCCGAGCTGGTCGAGGTCCAACCTGCGGTCGGCGGCGGTCGCCGGGGGGGCGTGCCAGGCGCGGCCGAGGGCCGCCGCAACGGCCTCGGCCGTGGGCGGCACGCTCTGCACCAGGGGGCTCAGCCGGGACAAGTCCTTGGGACCGAACCCGTTGGTCACCACGCGGGCCCCCGCCGCCGCCATCTCGAGCGGCGGGTGGCTGGGGTGCGGCGACAGCATCAACGACAGGCCGACATCGACGCCCGACAGGAACACCGGGTAGGCACTGTAGGGCAGCTTGCCGAGCGATCGCAGCAACACCCCGTTGGGCAGCGCCACCGGCGCATGCGGCAGGCCGACGCTGACCGGCTCGATGTCGCGCGGACCGAGTCCCTCGGCCGTGATGAACCCGGCCAGTGCCGCAACGGCGGTCGAGAACAGGTTGCGCGGCACTTCGGGGCGCCCGTAGACGGCCAGTTTCCGCGGCCCCGCCCCGCGGATGCGCGGCAGCCCCGCATAGGTGTCGAGGTCGAGCGCGGGCTGGAACGCCAGCGCCGCGTTCGCCCAAGCGTATCCCAGCGCGGCGAAATGGTCCCGCAGCAGGGTCGTGTTGAAGATCGGCAGCACTGGCCCGGCATAGCTGGCCTCGGCCCCGGCGAACTCGGCCCCCCACGGGTAGAAGCCCGGCTCGTAATCCTGGATCAGGTAGAGCAGCTCCGTGCTCTCCAGTCGCGCCTCGCGCATCAGGCTGCGCGCCACGTGGGCAGTCCACCAGGCAGTGGCCATCAGCCGGTCCTGCGGATGCAGGTCCAGATCGCGCGCCGTGACGCCGCACAGGACCTCGACCCGGCGCATCGTCGCGACGAGGTTGGCGTCAGGCGGGCAGCGGCCGGCCAGGAAGGCACGCGTCGCCTCGCGCGCTGCGATCGGCAGGTCGGTCGCGACCAGCCGCACGGGGATCCCGCGCGCGGCCAGCAGCAGGGCGAGGTCGAGCGCCGTGGCGATCCCGGCGAAGATCTCGGCCGGGTTCAGGGTGGGCACCAGCACCGTCAGGCAGGGCGGGCCGCCGCGCCGGATCAGTCGCCACGGTTGAACCGTCCGCCGATCGACGAAGCCCTGCCAGTCGGACACGCGGGGACGGGCCTCGGCCGCGGGGGGATCGCTGCGGTCCGCCACCGGCAGCACCCCCGGCGACAACGCCCAGCCCTTCGCGTCGAGGTCCTGCAGGGCATCGGTCAGGCCGGGTCCCGCCGCCCGCCGCAGACCCAGCACCAGCCGTCCGGCCGCCATGACGGCATGGCGCGCGGCAATCCGGGCGTCGCGGGGATGCCCGCTCAGCCCGAGGCGCAGCGCATCCGCCAGCAGCACAGCGCCCGTTGCACGATGGTGCAAGAAGGGCCGCAAGGGGGCCAGCCGGGCGGGATCGAAGCGCAGGTCGGGCAGCGCTTCGGCCTCGGTTGCGCGGCGACTCAGCGCCTTGGCGAGGTAGCGGGCCCGCGCGTACTCGCCAAAGCCCTGCCGCGCCCCGGCCCTGGTCCAGAGGGCCGCACGCGTCCTGTGCCCGCGTCGGGGCAGGGCACCGACGGCGTTTCCGTCATGCTGGCGATAATCGACGAGGGCGTCGTCGAGGCCGACAAGGCCACCGGCCGCCTGGGCCAGCAAAGCCAGCCAGAGGTCATGGTAGAAATGGACGCCCGCCTGTTCGGGGAACGGCACCGCCACCTCTGCCAGGCGCCGGGTAAAGAGGGCGGTCATCCCGGTCACCGTGTTCCGGAAGAGAAGATCCCGCAGGCCGGGCCGCCGCAGACGACCCTCCCGCCGCCAGAGCGACGGGGCCACCACCTGCCCGGCCTGGTCGATCAGCCGCGCGTCGCTGTGGACGAGGTCCGCGCCGGTCCGATCCAGAGCCGTGCGCCCGCGCGCGAGGCGCTCGGGGTGCCAGACATCGTCCTGATCCGCGAAGGCAAAGAGGCCCGCCTCGGGATCGAGCGCCAGCACCTGCGCCAGTCCGAACCCGAACGCGCCGACCGCATCCAGCGGTGTCTCCGGCATCAGCGCCCGGACCTCCAGCCCGTGACGCCGGTAGGCGGCGGTCACCTCGGCCTCGGACGTGCGGTCGGCGATCACGGCCCAGTGCCGTACCCCCCGGTCGGTCTGCCGCGCGAGGCTGGCGACCTGCGCGTCGAGGAACCCCGGATCGGGCCGGTAGGCTGCGAGGAGGACATGGATGCTCTTCATGCTTCGTTAGACTTTGCTGGCTGATATCGGGGCAGGTCCGGCACCTCCGTCTTGGGCCGAGAAACTGAACATTTGCTGAACAGAGGTGACACATGCTGCCCGCCGCCGCCCTTGCACCGCTGCCGCCGCCGGACCCGCTGACCGGACCCGCCCCCGTTCCGGTCACGATCCTGATGGCGCTCTGCGACGGGGCCCCGTTCGTGGAAGACCAGATCGCCAGCCTCGCTGACCTCGCCGGGGTCACCGCCCTGCTGCACGTCCGCGACGATGCGTCCGCGGATGGCAGCCTCGGCCGGGTCGCCCGGGCCTGCCGCGCGCACGGGCTGCCGCACCGGACCGCCCGCAACGCGACCCGGCAGGGCTTCGCGGCGACCTTCCTGACCTTGCTGCGGGATCTGCCGGGCGCGCCCGGCCTCGTTGCGCTCTGCGATCAGGACGACGTCTGGCACCGGACCAAGCTGCGCCGGGCGGCGCGGATCCTGTCACGGGTTCCCCCGGGACAGGCCGCGATGGTGTGCGGGCGGGTCCGGGTCTGCGACGCACGGCTGACGCTCGACGGGCAGGTGCTGCCGATTGCCGCCCCGCGCGTGTCCTTCGCCAATGCGCTGGTCGAGAATGTCTGTCGCGGCAACACGATCGTCCTGAACGCGGCTGCCGCGCGGCTGGCCCGCGACTGTGCCGCGGCCGCTCTCGAGGCCGGGGTCTATGCCCATGACTGGTGGCTCTACCTGCTCCTGACCGGAACCGGGGGGCAGGTGCTCTTCGATCCGGTGCCGGGGCTGCTCTATCGCCAGCACGGGCGCAATGCGATCGGGGCTCCGCCGCCGCGCAAGGTGACCCTGCGGCGGGTGCGCGGGCTGCTCGACGGCAGTTTCGCCGGACGTCTCTCGCGCAACCTCGCGGCGCTGCAGGCGATTTCCCCGCGCCTCACGCCGGAGGCGCGCGCCGCGGTGGCCCACCTGCATCTGGCACGCGACGCGGGAGCCATGGCCCGGCTGCGGTCCCTCGGGACACTGCGCCTGCACCGCCAGTCGCGCACCGGAACCGCCGGCCTGTGGGGCGCGGCCCTGCTCGGGCGGCTCTAGGGGGTCGGTCGCGGCGGGGGCGCGGACGCCGTCAGTCGACCGCCAGCATGTAGCCCGCGCCGCGCACCGTCTGCAGGTAGCGCGGCTGTTTCGGATCGGTTTCGATCTTCCGGCGCAGGCGGGTGATCTGCACGTCGACGGCGCGTTCCTGGCTCGGGTCGCCGTCCCGGTTCAGCGTCTCGACCAGTTGCGAGCGGCTCAGCGCCGCGCCCGGCGACGCCGCGAAGATCCGCATCAGGGCCGTCTCGGTGGCGGTCAGGCGGATCTGCTCGCCGTCCCGCCACAGCTCGCCCTTCTCGATATCGTAGCGCACGGCGCCCAGCGTCAGCACCTTCGGACCCAGCGCCACGGGCTCCTCGCGCGGCACGCGCCGCAGGATCGCGTTGATCCGCAGCAACAGCTCCTTCGGCTCGAACGGCTTGCCGAGGTAATCGTCCGCCCCGGCCTCGAGACCCGCGATCCGGTCGGCGGTGTCGCTGCGCGCGGTCAACAGCAGGATCGGCGTCGTGATCTCCTGCCGCAGGCTGCGCGTCAGCGAGACACCGTCTTCCCCCGGCATCATCACGTCGAGCACGATCAGGTCGAACTCGAGCCCTGCCAGCAGCCGCCGCGCCTGCGCCGCGTCGCGGGCGACTGTCGCGAGAAACCCGTGCCGCATCAGGAACTTCTGCAACAGGCCCCGGATCCGCTCGTCATCGTCGACAAGCAGCAGGTGCGCCGCCGGTTCGTCGATCACGACGGGCCCCCGTCGCTGAGCGCGTTGAACTGGCGGCGGCACTCCGGGTCCATCATCTGTTCCAGCACGGTGCGGAATCCCGCCACGGCCTCGGGCCCGGCAGCCCGGAACGCCGCCCGCATCCGGCCCCGCTGTGCCTCGGACAGCGCGCGCTCCAGTGTCTCGCCGGCCTCGGTCAGGCGCAGGTGCCGCTCGCGCTTGTCCTTGTTGCCGACCTTCGCTTCCACCAGCCCGTCCTCGACCAGCGTCCGCAACACGCGGTTCAGCGACTGCTTGGTGACGCCGAGAATGGTCAGCAGGTTGTTCACAGTGGTGCCCGGAGCACGGTTGATGAAATGCAACGCCCTGTGATGCGCCCGTCCGTAGCCCTTCTCGGCCAGGATGCGGTCCGGATCAGCGGTGAACCCGCGATAGGCGAAGAACATCGCCTCGATCCCCTTGCGCAACTGGTCGTCGGTCAGAAACAGAAGGCTTTCGCCCCGCGTCACGACCTGCGCCGTCTCTGCCATGCGCCCGGCCCCCTGCCCTTCGTACTCCACCTTTCGGTAGTTTATGTCAGCCTTGTTGACTTTCCAA
>JAUHZL010000427.1 GCA_030425945.1 Alphaproteobacteria bacterium
AAGACACGCAGCACGACACCAAAGAGTTTCGCGGAGGTGGCATCATAGAGCGCGGAAAACGCCCCCCGGTCCCTGAGGGCGACGCGCGCGATCAGGGACTCGATCCTGTCGCGGCCTTCTGCGTCGGCGGTGTCCATGTGCCACAGATACCGCTTTTGGATGGAAAGACCAGCATTCCGACACGCGCGGGGCGGCGGGTTTCTCCCCGCACAGCCCTACCCCTTGCCCCTGCCCAAGATATGTTGCACCACCGGGCCACGGTCCCGCGTGGACCAGCGACAGCGGACAGAGGACGGTCAGATGGAGATGGCACTGCGACCCACCGAAACGGCATCGGTGCGCGAGCTTTTCGGGATCGACACCGACATGACGGTGCCGGCCTTCGCGGAACCCAGCGACCGCGTTCCCGCCGTCGATCCGACCTACAAGTTCGACCCGGATACCACGCTGGCCATCCTTGCGGGCTTCCGCAACAACCGCCGCGTGATGATCCAGGGCTACCACGGCACGGGCAAGTCGACCCATATCGAACAGGTCGCGGCGCGGCTGAACTGGCCGGCGGTGCGGGTGAACCTCGACAGCCACATCAGCCGGATCGACCTGATCGGCAAGGACGCGATCAAGCTGCGCGACGGCAAGCAGGTGACCGAGTTCCACGAGGGCATCCTGCCCTGGGCGCTGCGCAATCCCGTCGCCATCGTCTTCGACGAATACGACGCGGGCCGCGCCGACGTGATGTTCGTGATCCAGCGCGTGCTCGAGCATGACGGCAAGCTGACGCTGCTCGACCAGAACGAGATCATCACCCCGAACCCGTATTTCCGGCTGTTCGCGACCTCGAACACCGTGGGCCTCGGCGACACCACCGGCCTCTATCACGGGGTCCAGCAGATCAACCAGGCGCAGATGGACCGCTGGTCCATGGTGGCGACGCTGAACTACCTCAGCCACGATGCCGAGACGGCCATCGTGCTGGCGAAGAACCCGCACTACAACACCGAGAAGGGCCGCAAGCAGATCGCGCAGATGGTGACCGTCGCCGACCTGACCCGGACCGCCTTCATGGCGGGGGACCTCTCGACCGTGATGAGCCCGCGCACCGTGATCGCCTGGGCCCAGAACGCCGAGATCTTCCGCAACATCGGCTACGCCTTCCGGCTGACCTTCCTCAACAAGTGCGACGAGCTCGAACGCCAGACCGTGGCCGAGTTCTACCAGCGCTGCTTCGCCGAGGAGCTGCCGGAAAGCGCGGTCTCGACCGCGATCCGCTGATCCCCGGCCGATCCGTCCCCGGACCGCGCGGCGGGACCGGACCGGGGAGGCTCCCACGCCCCGCCGCCGGGAGGGTTCCATGCGCCGTGTCCTGATCTGTCTCGCCGGTCTCGCGCTGGCCGCTCCCGCGCTGGCGGACGGGCCGCCCGCCCTGCTGGGCGCGGTCTCGGGCGACTGGAACCGGGACGAGCTGCCCGATGCCGCCGTGCTGGTGCGCGGCCCGGACGAGGGGGCGGCGACCCTGCATGTCTATCTCGGCGACTGGGCCGAGGGGCTGCGCCCCGTCGTCAGCGCCCCGAACGCGGTCTTCGCGGGCCCGATGGCCGGGCAGATGCCCCGCCTCGCGCCGCGCACCGAGACCAGCTTCGTGATCGAGATGGAACAGACCGGGGTGGGCCGCACGCCCTGGATGTCGCAGACGACCGTGGCCTTCCGCGACGGCGGGTTCGTGGTGGCGGGCTACACCTACGACTTCTACGACCGGCTCGATCCGGGCCATTCCGGGACCTGCGACGTGAACCTGCTGAACGGCCGCTGGGAACGCCGGATCGATCCGGAAGGCGACGCGCCCGAACGCCGCGAGAGCGGGGACGGCGGACCGCGCGCCTTCCCGCTCGCCGCGCTGACCGATGCCTTCTGGCCCGAGCCCTGCCAGGGGCTCTGGGACTGACCCCGCCCCGTTGACGCGCCCCGGCGATCTGCCAGACTTCGCCCCGCGTCCCTGACGAAAGACGAAAGAGCCCATGCGCCGTCCCGACGACAACCCGTCCGAGCCGTTCAAGAAGGCCCTCGCCGAGGCGACCCGCGTGCTTGCGGACGATCCCGACGTGGGCGTGACCTATTCGGTCGACCCGCCGGGCATGACGCAGGATTCGATCCGCCTGCCGCAGGTCAGCCGCCGGATGAGCCGCGAGGAGGTGCTGCTGGCCCGCGGCACCGCCGATGCCTACGCGATGCGGCGCAAGTACCACGACGCCGCCACCCACGCCCGTTACGAGCCGCAGGGCCAGATGGCCCGCGACCTCTACGAGGCGATGGAGACCGCCCGCTGCGAGGCCGTCGGCGCCCGCCACATGCCCGGCACCGCGGGCAACATCGACGCGAAGATCGCCAACGAGGCGATGCGCAAGGGGTATGCCCAGATCGAAAAGGCGTCCGAGGCCCCGCTGGCGGTCGCGGCGGGCTACCTGATCCGGCACCTCGCCTCGGGCCGTCCGCTGCCCGAGGGCGCGCAGAACGTGATGGACCTCTGGCGCGAGCATATCGAGGGGCAGGGCTTCGAGACCCTGCGCGACCTCGACGGCACCCTGTCGGACCAGGCCGCCT
>JAUHZL010000040.1 GCA_030425945.1 Alphaproteobacteria bacterium
CTACGACGCAATCCTCCATGCAGGGTGTCAGGCGTGGAACAACCTGATCGCCCTACCGGAAGTCATCACGTCAATCGGAACCAGAGATTGGGCGAAAGTGGGTCAATGATCGCAGCCCTTGGTATAAGACCCTCGCGGGGCGCGGCGTGAAAGCCGCGCCCCCTTTCCTTTTCGTCCCACCCGTTCACGACAGGAGGACACCATGCATCGTCGCCATTTCCTTGCCACCGCCGCCGCAGCCGGTCTCGGCAGCGCCTTCGCCGCGCCCGCGCTGGCCATGGGCCCGGGCGATATCGTCGATATCGCGGCCTCCAACCCCGACTTCTCGACCCTCGTGACCGCGGTCAGCACCGCCGGTCTGGTCGACACCCTCAAGGGCAAGGGTCCGTTCACCGTCTTCGCGCCCACCAACGCGGCTTTCGCGGCCCTGCCCCACGGCACGGTCGAGCGCCTGCTGCGCCCCGAGAACCGCGCAGAGCTGACCCGCATCCTGACCTATCACGTGCTGGCCGGCCGCTATGACGCCAGCCTGCTGCTGAACAACTACGGCCGCCTCATCACCGTCGAGGGCTCGTCGATCCTGTCCGACGGCCGCTCGGGCAGCGTTCACCTGAACCGCTCGACCCGCGTCACGACGGCCAACATCGCGGCCTCGAACGGCCTGATCCACGTGATCGACAAGGTCCTGCTGCCGCACTGACCCGAGGGTCCTCCCCACCGGCAGCAGACGGCCCCGCCTTCCCCAGGGCGGGGTCGTCCCTTTTCCGGCCTCCGCTCTTCCCCCGGACGGAAACCCCGGCCAGAGTGCGCCCGGAACAAGGAGGACCCCATGACCGACAAGACCGCCCTCGTGACCGGTGCCGCGCGCGGCATCGGACTGGCGACCACGAAGCTCTTCCTCGCCGAAGGCTGGCGGGTTGCCATGATCGACCGCGATGCCGAGGCGCTGGCGGATGAAGCCGCGCAACTCGACGGCGTCCTGCCGGTCGTCTGCGACGTCTCGGAGCCAGCCCAGGTAGACGCGATGGTGACCACCGTTCTCGGTGGTCTCGGCCGGATCGACGCGCTGGTGAACAACGCGGGCGTCGCCGACTTCGGCCCCATCGAGGAGACCACCTTCGAGCGGTGGCGCACCGTCATGGCGACCAACCTCGACGGCGTGTTCCTCGTCAGCCAGGCCTGCTTCCCGGCCCTGAAGGAAACGCGCGGCGCGATCGTCAACATCGCCTCGATCTCGGGCCTGCGCGCCTCGACCCTGCGCGTGGCCTACGGCACGTCGAAGGCCGCGGTCATCCACATCACCAAGCAACAGGCCGCCGAGCTGGGCGAATACGGCATCCGCGCGAACTGCGTCTGCCCGGGCCCGGTGCGCACCAAGCTCGCGATGGCCGTCCACAGCCCCGAGATCATCGCCGCCTATCACGACGCGATCCCGCTGAACCGCTACGGCTCGGAAGCCGAGATCGGCCAGGTCATCGCCTTCCTCTGCTCGGACAAGGCCAGCTACGTCACCGGGCAGGTCATCGCCTCGGACGGCGGCTTCGAGTCGACCGGGATCGGCCTGCCCGCCCTGAGGGTCTGAGGCGATGGCCCGCGACCCGGCCCGCTTCTGGAACCGCATCGCCCGCAAGTACGCGGCCTCGCCGATCTCGGACGAAGCCACGTACGAGCGCAAGCTGGCCCAGACGCAGGCCCTCATGCGCCCCGACATGACGGTGATCGAGTTCGGCTGCGGCACCGGCAGCACGGCGGCGCGCCACGCACCCCATGTCGCGCACTACACCGGTGTCGATGTCTCCGCCGCGATGCTGGACTACGCCCGGGCCAAGGGGCAGGACCTTGCGAACCTCAGCTTCGTCGAAGGCACGCTCGAGACGTTCCCGGCCCCGCACGACAGGGCCGACATGATCCTCGCGCTGTCGCTGCTGCACCTGCTCGACGACCCGCGCGCCGCCATCGCCCGCATCCACGGCCTGCTGAAACCCGGCGGCTGGTTCGTGTCCTCGACCGCCTGCATGGCCGACATTCTGCCCGCGCTGCGCTTCGTCGCGCCGCTGGGCCGGGCCGTGGGCCTGCTGCCTTCGCTCAGCTTCTTCACCGAGGCCCGGCTTGCAGGGTGGATAGAGGCCGAGGGGTTCCGCATCACCACGCGCTGGCGGCCCGAGGGCAAATCCGCCGCGACCTTCCTGATCGCCTGGAAACCGGAGGGCGCGACATGACCATGTCCCCTCGGATCGCCATCATCGGCAGCGGTGCGCTCGGCGGGGCGATTGCCCGGCGCTGGCTGGCGACCGGCTGCGTGACCCCGGACCGGCTGACCGTGGTCAGCCGCAGCGCGACCCCGCTCGCAGGTGCCCCCGAGGTGGCCGCGACAGCCGACGCCGCCATCGCCTGCGCCGCTGCAGATGTCGTGCTGCTGGCCGTGCCACCGGCACAGGCGCAGTCGCTCGATCTGGGCACATCCCGGGCGCTGGTGCTGTCGGTCATGGCGGGCGTCACGCTTCGGCACCTCGGGCGGATCACCGGTCACAGCCGCATCGTCCGCGCCATGTCGAGCCCCGCCGCCGAGCGCGGGCTGGCTTGGTCGCCCTGGCTCGCGCCTGCCGATCTGGCCCCTGACGACCGCCGCCTGACACGGCACCTGCTGTCCGCGCTGGGGGAAACCGCCGAAGTGGCGCAAGAAGCGCACATCGATCATTTCACCGCGCTGACAGGGCCGGTCCCCGGGTTCGTCGCGGCGGTCGCGGCGGCGATGATCGACCACAGCGTGGCACAGGGCCTCGACCGCACGACCGCCGAGCGGGCCGTGCGGCAGTTGTTCCATGCCGCGGGCCTCGCGATGGCCGAGGCCGCGGACAGCCCGGCGGACCAGGTCCAGGCGATGATCGACTATGACGGCACCACCGCCGCCGGTCTGCGCGTGCTGCGCGACGGCCCGCGCGCTGGCCGAGGCGCTGGACGCCGCCGCCGAACGCGCAAGGTACATGGCCTGACACGCGAACGGGGGGCCGAAGCCCCCCGCCGCTTGCTCTCAGTGCAGAACCGCCTCCTCGGGCGGCTGGCGTTTCGAGGACGAGACACGCCCGCCCACGATCAGCCCGTCGGCCCCGGCACTGACCTTCACCGTGTCGCCATCGAGGACATCCCCGGCGAGGATCATCTCGGCCAACTGGTCCTGCAGCGCGCGCTGGATCACCCGCTTCAGCGGCCGGGCGCCGAACACCGGGTCGTAGCCCTCGTCGGCCAGCCAGGTCCGGGCGCTCGCGTCCAGATCGAGCGTGATCAGCCGCGCCGCCAGCCGCTTCTCCAGCCGCCGGAGCTGGATCGTCACGATCCCGTCCATGTCGGCGCGGGTCAGCCGGTCGAAGATGATCGTCTCGTCCAGCCGGTTCAGGAACTCGGGCCGGAAATGCGCCCGGACCGCCTCCATCACCTCGCGCCGGGCGCGGGACGAGTCCCCGCCCTCCGGCAACTGGCTCAGCGCCTGCGACCCGAGGTTCGACGTCAGCACGATCAGTGTCTGCTTGAAGTCCACGGTGCGGCCCTGACCGTCGGTCAGCACGCCGTCGTCCAGCACCTGCAACAGCACGTTGAAGACATCCGGGTGCGCCTTTTCGACCTCGTCGAACAGCACCACCTGGTAGGGCCTGCGCCGCACCGCCTCGGTCAGGACACCGCCCTCGTCATAGCCGACATAGCCGGGCGGAGCGCCGATCAGCCGGGCGACCGCGTGCTTCTCCATGAACTCGGACATGTCGATCCGGACCATCGCGCTGTCGTCGTCGAACAGGTACTCCGCCACCGCCTTGGTCAGCTCGGTCTTGCCGACGCCGGTCGGGCCGAGGAACAGGAAGCTGCCCAGCGGCCGGTTCTCGTCGTTCAGACCCGCCCGGGCCCGGCGCACAGCGTTGGCGACGGCCGTGACCGCGGCGCGCTGGCCGATGACCCGCTTGCCCAGCTCCTCTTCCATCTTCAGGAGCTTCTCGCGCTCGCCTTCCAGCATCTTCGAGGTCGGGATACCGGTCCAGCGCTCGACAACCTGCGCGATCTGCTCGGGACGGACCGCTTCCTCGACCATGACGCCCTCGTCGCGCGACTCGGCCTCGGACAGGCGCTTTTCCAGCCCGGGGATCACGCCGTAGCTGAGCTCGCCCGCCCGCGCGAGGTCGCCCGCGCGCTTGGCCTGGTCCAGTTCGGCCCGCGCCCGGTCCAGCTCTTCCTTGAGGCCGCGCGCGCTTTCCAGCTTGTCACGCTCGGCCTGCCAGCGCGCGGTCATTTCCGCGCTGTGCTGCTGGAGGTCGGCCAGCTCGCGCTCGAGCTTCGACAGCCGGTCCTTCGACGCGGCGTCGTCCTCCTTCTTCAGGGCCTCGGCCTCGATCTGCTTCTGCAGGATCTCGCGGTCGAGCGCGTCCAGCTCCTCGGGCTTGCTGTCCACTTCCATCCGCAGACGGCTGGCGGCCTCGTCCATCAGGTCGATGGCCTTGTCCGGAAGGAACCGGTCGGTGATGTAGCGATGGCTCAGCGTGGCCGCCGCCACCAGCGCGCTGTCCGAGATGCGCACGCCGTGGTGCAGCTCGTACTTCTCCTTGATGCCGCGCAGGATCGAGATGGTGTCCTCGACCGTCGGTTCCTCGACCATCACCGGCTGGAACCGCCGCGCCAGCGCCGCGTCCTTCTCGACGTGCTTGCGGTACTCGTCGAGCGTGGTCGCCCCCACGCAGTGCAACTCGCCCCGCGCCAGCGCCGGCTTGATCAGGTTCGCGGCGTCCATCGCGCCGTCGGTCTTGCCCGCGCCGACCAGCATGTGCATCTCGTCGATGAACAGGATGATCTCGCCCGCCGCGGCGGTGATCTCGGACAGGATCGACTTCAGCCGTTCCTCGAACTCGCCGCGATACTTCGCGCCCGCGATCAGCGCGCCCATGTCGAGCGCCATCAGACGCTTGTTCTTCAGGCTCTCGGGCACGTCGCCGTTGACGATGCGCAGCGCCAGCCCTTCCGCGATGGCGGTCTTGCCGACGCCCGGCTCGCCGATCAGCACCGGGTTGTTCTTGGTGCGCCGCGACAGCACCTGCATGGCGCGGCGAATTTCCTCGTCGCGGCCGATGATCGGGTCGATCTTGCCTTCGCGGGCGCGCTCGGTCAGGTCGAGCGCGTATTTCTTCAGGGCGTCATACCCCTCTTCCGCGCTCGCGGTGTCGGCGGTGCGGCCCTTGCGGATGTCGTTGATCGCGGCGTTCAGCGCCTGCGCGTTGACGGCCCCGGCCTCCATCGCCTTCTTCGCCTCGGAGGGCACCATGGCGAGCGCCATCAGCACCCGTTCCACCGGAACGAAGCTGTCCCCGGCCTTCTTGGCCAGCGTCTCGGCCTCGTCGATGACCCGGCCCAGCGTGCCGTCCATGTAGACCTGTCCGCCGCCGCCCGAGACCTTCGGCAGCCGCGAGACCGCCATGTCCACGGCCTGCTTCACGCGCTCCGGGGCACCGCCCGAGCGCTGGATCAGGTTCGAGGCGAGACCCTCGGGATCGTCCATGATCGCCTTCAGTAGATGCTCGGGCACCAGGCGCTGGTGGCCTTCGCGCATCGCGATGGTCTGTGCGGCCTGAAGGAAGCCGCGCGACCGCTCCGTGAACTTGTCCAGGTTCATCGGTCTCTCCTTTCAACAAGCGCCCATGTCCGGAACCGCCCGCTCGGCGGCACGGTCCCGTTCGGGCCTCGATTTTCAGATGGGGGGGCGCCGATGGACGCGCAAGAGGTCCCTGTGTCGGATGTGTCACAGGGGCGCCGTGGCGCCGGGCACCTTGACCTGCGCCCGCCCAGCCCGCACACGGGCGCGAATCTCCGGAGGTGTCCCGATGTCCGATGACCGCCTGATCGTCGCCCTCGACGTGCCGAACGCCCTCGCGGGGCTGCAACTGGCCGAGCAGCTCGGCGATGCCGTCTCGTTCTACAAGATCGGCCTCGGCATGCTGACCGGCGGCGGGCTGGCGCTGACCAACGAGCTGAAGCAGGAACACGGCAAGCGCATCTTCCTCGACATGAAGCTCTTCGACATCGGCGCGACGGTCGAGGCGGCGGTGCGCGGTCTGGCCCAGTACGACCTCGATTTCCTGACCGTGCACGGCGACCCCCACGTGGTCCGCGCCGCCAAGCAGGGCGCGGCGGGCAAGGACCTGAAGATCCTCGCCGTAACGATCCTGACCTCGCTCGACCGCGCCGATCTTGACGCCTGCCTGATGCCGCCCGGCGACGTGGCCGACCTCGTGGTGACCCGCGCTGCCCGCGCGTTCGAGGCCGGGGCCGACGGCGTCATCGCCAGCCCGCAGGAAGCCGCCCTGATCCGCGCCCTGCCGGAGGCCGCCGGCCGCCTGATCGTCACGCCGGGCGTTCGCCCCGCCGGGGCCGCACTGGGGGACCAGAAGCGCGTCGCGACGCCGAAGGGGGCAATCGCGGCCGGGGCCGATCACATCGTGGTCGGCCGCCCGGTCTGGCAGGCCGAGGATCCCCGGGCCGCCGCGCTGGCGATCCGCGCGGAACTGGCCTGATCCGTCCCGCCTGCTACACTCCCCGGAACACGGACCGGGGAGACCGCCCATGCTGCTGACCGTCGGATTGCCGCTCGCCCTGGCGATCATCATGTTCACGCTGGGCCTCGGCCTCGCCCCAGCCGATTTCGGGCGCGTCGCCGCCCGCCCGCGTGCCTTCCTGACCGGCGCGGTCGCCCAACTGCTGGTGCTGCCGCTGACGGCCTTTGCCCTGCTCAGCCTGTTCCCCCTGCCGCCCGGCCTCGCCTTCGGGGTGATGCTGCTGGCGTTCTGTCCCGGCGGCGTGACCACAAACATGCTGACCCGCTGGGCGGGCGGCGACCTCGCGCTGTCGATCTCGCTGACCGGGGTCATCAGCCTCGTGTCCGTCGTTACCCTGCCGATCTTCGTCGCGCTCGCGGCGAGGCATTTCCTCGGCACGGCCCCCGGGGCGGTGAACGTCACGTCGCTCGGCCTCGCCATGGTCGCGATCACGCTGGTCCCGGTCCTGCTGGGCATGGCCCTGCGCGCGGTAGCCCCCGACCTGACGGCCCGGCTGGAGGTCCCGGCCCGGGTGCTGGGCGCGGTTCTCTTTACCGTCATCCTGCTGGGTGCACTGGCGTCGAACTGGTCGCTCTTCGCCGGCAACATCGCCGCGCTCGGTCCGGTCCTCGTGGTGCTGAACCTTGTCCTGCTCGCGGCGGGCTACGGGCTGGCCCGGCTCGTCGGGCTCGGCCCCGACTCGGCCCGCGCCATCTCGATCGAGGGCGGGGTGCAGAACGGCACGCTCGGCATCACTGTCGCGGGTCTGCTCGTCGCCCTGCCGGGGGCCGAGGGCGCAGCGCTGCCCTCGGCGGTCTACGGGGTCACGATGTACCTCGTGACCCTGCCGGTCGTCTTCGGCCTGTTCCGGCGCGGAGCTCAGCCGCAGCTGTTGCGGGAATAGACGAACTCCGCGTCTTCCTTCAGCATCCAGCCGGTCCGGTCGTTGATCCGCACCTCGCACCAGAGCTGATCCCGGTTGAAGCCGGTCATGCAGTCGCGCACCTCGACGCACATCCCGGCGTCGATCGTACCGACGAGCGAGCTGTCTGCCGACCGCATGAACCGCAGGTTCATCCGCGTGAGCGTTTCGAGGGAGCCCCGGAAATTCTGCATCGGCGGATTCCCGATGTCATAGGGATCGGCACAGGTCGCCGTGCCGTAGTAGCGGCGGCAGGCCCGCGCCTCGGTCGAGCCGCCGCCCAGCGTGCCCCCGAAGACGGGCGGCTGCGGGGTCGGCGCGGCGTTCATCGTCATCTGCCCCATGAACACCATCTACACCGGTGTTCCGTCATCGACGATGCCCGTGTAGTTGCCGGTCGCCTCGCGATCGAGCCGTCCGACCACCGTCGGTCCGAAAGCGGTGGTGTAGAGCAGGATCGACTGGCCGCCGTTGTTGGCCGACCAGCCGCTGATGTTATCGAGCCCGCCGAGGCAGCCCATGTCATGCTGCACGACCGCGAATACGCCCGCCGCCACGGGCGAGCGGTCGAACGAAATGCGACACACGTCGCCATAGGCCTGCAGGCCCCAGACATCGACGGTTTGAGCCCGCGCGGGGCCGGACTGGCTGAAAAGAAGAATGGCGCCGACAAGAACCGCCGAAAGACCCTTCAGGATCATTGATGACACTCCAATCAGTTACGAATATCCAAATTCGTAACCTGACTCTCTGATGCATCAATCCTTTTTGTGGGGCGCCCCGGGGCAAGCCGGGATCAGGTGACGACTCAGTCCTGGTTGATGTCGTGATCGATCTGGCGCACCTGCTCGGCCCGCACCCCCAGCAGGTGCCGCAGGACCAGCCACGCGACCAGCGAGACCGCGCCGAAGACCACCAGCAGCACCGGCAGCGACGCCCCGAGCACCCCGAGGAACAGCCCCGCCCCGACCGCACCGGCGCCGAGGGCGAACCCCAGGAGCACGTTGATCGGCAGAAGGATCTCGAGAATCGCCAGCACCAGCGCGGCGGCGAGCCACGCCCAGTATTCCTGCCACCACATCAGCCGCGCCCCTTCAGCATCCCGAACGCCTTGCCGAAAGCCTCGACCGCGTCGGCGGGCAGCAGGATCGTCTGGGTGCCGCTGCCCGCGCCGATCTTGCCGATCCCCTCGACCTGTTTCAGCGCGACCTGGTACTGAGCGGCCTCGATCCCGTTCTCGGCAATCGCCTCGGCCACGACCTTGGTCGCATAGGCCTCGGCATCGGCCTGGATGCGCCGCGCCTCGGCGGCCTGCTTGGCGGCATAAAGCTCGGCATCGGCCGCCAGTTCGACCGCACGCCGCTGCCCTTCGGCGCGGGTCACGGCGGCGCGGCGCTCGCGCTCGGCGTTCAACTGTTGCAGCATCGCGTCGCGGGTCGCCTGGTCGAGATTCACGTCGAGGATCTCGGCCCGCGTGACCTCGATCCCCCAGTCATCGACCGCGTCCTCGACCAGGTGCTTGATCTGCTTGATCAGTTCGTTCCGGTTCGACTGCACCTGGTCCAGTTCCATCTTGCCGATCTCGGCCCGCACGATCCCCGCGACCGTCGTCGCGATGGCGGCATCGACATCGCGGATGCGGTAGACCGTCTTTTCCGGCTGCAGGATGCGGTAGAAGACCGACGTATCGACCTGCACCAGCACGTTGTCGCTGGTGATCGCGTCCTGCTTCGCGGTCGGAAGCTGCCGCTCGAGGATCGAGACCTCGTGCGCAACCCGGTCGAGGAACGGCACGATGAAGTTGATTCCCGGCCCCAGGACGCTGCGCAGCCGCCCGAAGCGCTCGACGACGTGCTGCTCGGACTGGGGCACGATCCGCACCGCGAGATAGACGCACAGGATGAGGAACCCTGCCAGCAGGAGCAGCACGAGGTTGTCCCCGATGAAGAAACTGAATTCCGCCGGCATCTCTGGCCCTCCAACACGGACATCTCCCGCCTGCACTCTGCCCCGTTCCGCATGACCCGGGGAAGCGGAAATGCACCGGGCACCCGCGTGACAGCCCCCGGGTGCGGGCGTATCCTGAGCCCATGCCCGCCCTGTGCCGCGACTGCTTCCACGTGTTCGACGCCGGCACCCGCTGCCCGGTTTGCCGCCGCCCGCGCGTCCTGTCGCATCCCGAACTGTTCGACCTGACGATCGCCCACATGGACTGCGATGCCTTCTACGCGTCGGTCGAGAAGCGCGACGACCCGAGCCTCGCCGACAAGCCCGTGATCATCGGCGGCGGACGGCGCGGGGTGGTCTCGACCGCCTGCTACGTCGCGCGCATCCGGGGCGTGAAATCGGCGATGCCGATGTTCCAGGCGCTGAAGCTCTGCCCCGACGCGGTGGTCCTGAAACCCCGGTTCGAGGCCTATGTCGCCGCCTCGAAGGCGATCCGCGCGATGATGGACGAGTTGACCCCGTCGGTGCAGCCGCTGTCGCTGGACGAGGCGTTCCTCGACCTCGGAGGCACCGCCCGGCTGCACGGCGCGCCCCCGGCCGTGCTGTTGGCGAAGCTGGTCCGGCGGATGCAGGACGAGCTTGGCCTGACCGGCTCCATCGGCCTGTCGCACAACAAGTTCCTCGCAAAGATCGCTTCCGACCTCGACAAGCCGCGCGGCTTTGCCGTGATCGGGCGGGCCGAGACGATGGCGTTTCTCGCCCCGAAACCCGTCCGCCTGATCTGGGGCGTCGGTCCGGCGCTGACCGAGTCGCTCGAACGGGCCGGTATCCGCACCTTCACCGATCTGCGCCGCTGGGAGCGGGACGACCTGGTGGCCCGGTTCGGCGGCATGGGCGATCGGCTCTGGCACCTCGCGCGCGGCGAGGACCATCGCCGTGTCGATGCCCGCGAGCCGGTGAAATCGATCTCGAACGAAACGACCTTCGGCGAGGACACGGCCGACCCGAGCCTGCTCGACGGCCACCTGTGGCGCATGGCCGAGAAGACCGCCAGCCGCGCCAAGGCCCAGAACAAGGCGGGCCGCGTCGTGACTCTGAAGCTCAAGCGTCACGACCACCGGATCCTCAGCCGCCGGGTCACGCTGCCCCAGCCGACCCAGCTCGCCGATACGCTCTACCGCACCGCGCGCGGGCTGCTCGACCACGTCACCGACCCGGGCCCGTTCCGTCTGCTGGGCGTCGGCCTGTCGGACATCACCGAGGCGACCGGCGCCGACCGCATGGACGACCTGCTCGACCCCGAAGCCGCCCGCCGCAGCGCGGCCGAACGCGCCGCCGACGCGATCCGTGCCCGGTTCGGCCCCGATGCCATCGTCAAGGGCCGCGCCCTGCGCTGACCCGGCGCGAACGCCAGAAACGGAACCGGGTCGTTCACCTTCCGGTCACAATCACCAGTCGAGGCGCCCAAAACGCGCCTCAATGTTTCGCAATAGTTAACGAATTGTGTGTCCCGATTTTCAGTTAAGCGCACCTTAACGGAGGCTCAGATGAACCTGTCATCCGCCCTGCTCAAGCCGATCGATACTCCAGAAACAGAGGTCGACATGGCTCTGTCCATTCTCGATCGGGTAGCGGGTAGCGCGGGCTCCGTGACAATCGCACAGATCTGTGACGATCTCGGACTCCCCCGCGAACGTGGCAGCCGAATTATCTACATGCTGGCCCGCAGAAAGATGCTGATCTGTCTCGATGACCGGGTAGCTCTGGGAAGGCGTCCTGCGCGCTGGGGGATTGCCGCGCTCCAGGTAGAACACCTGACCGCGGTTGCCGAACCCGTGATGCACGATCTCAATCGAGAAACCGGCTTTAACGCCGCGCTCTTTGTGTTCGAACCTCCGCACGTCGTCTGCATCAAGCACGTCGGACTTATCGAGTACGAGAACGGCCCGCGCCTCGGAACGCCGTTCAACGCCTATCGTGTCGCCTCAGGACGAGCGATTCTGGCGTGTTTGCCGGAACGGTTCCTCACGGACTACATTTCGGCCTATCACCTCGACATGTCAGCTGCGAAGGTCGAGGCGGACATCGTCCTGCCAGTCGCCCGCGCACGCGAGGTCGGGTATGCGATCAGCGAATCGCACCTACAATGTGATGTTGTCTCCGCAGCTTGCCCTGTTTTGTCAGGTCAGGCAGAGCCGATTGCAGCAATCAGCCTTTGGCGGGCCAGCTACAGCTGCACCCATGACATGATCAGGGAAGCGCTGCCCACGCTGCGCGAAGCGGCTGCCGAACTGTCCCGGCTGCTGGGCGCCCGCAAGTACCTGTAACCTTCGCGGCTATTCCGCCGCCAGCGCCACCGGTGTGCGGCGGCCGTATTGCGCGATTTCGGCGAGGATCCCGGCGAACATCGCCTTGAAGGCGGCATAGCCCGCGTGCGGCCGGATCCGGGCCTCGTCCATGTAGAGCGCGCGGTCGATCTCGATCTGAACGACGCTGGTGCCCTGCGCGGGCCGTCCGTAGCGCTGCGCGACGAAGGCGCCCGCGAAGGGCGCGTTGCGCGCCACCGTCAGCCCGGCAGCGGCAAAGGCCGCCTCGACATGGGCGACCACGTCCGGGTCGGCCGCCGCACCGAACCGGTCGCCCAGAACAACGTCCGGGCGCTTGCCGCCGGCGGCGCGCAGGTTGTCCAGCGCCTCGTGCGGCATCGAGTGGCAATCGATCAGCACCGCTTGCCCGAACTCCAGGCGCACGGCGCCCAGAAGCTCGGTCAGCGCGGCATGATA
The DNA here is from genome assembly GCA_030425945.1 of Alphaproteobacteria bacterium. GTDB lineage: Bacteria > Pseudomonadota > Alphaproteobacteria > Rhodobacterales > Rhodobacteraceae > Dinoroseobacter. The sequence goes on from JAUHZL010000040.1 coordinate 12,219, forward strand.
GGGATGATACCAGCGGTCGAGGCGGGCGCGGGCTTCGTCCAGCGTGATCTTGCCCCGGTAGATCGCCCGCCCGTTCGCCACGACCCGGGGAATCACCCCCAGCCCCGAGGACAGGCGCGGGGTCATCGGCACCCGCCCCAGCCCGGAGATCACCGCCGGGTCCAGTTCGTCGGGCGCGCGATTCAGATCGACATAGGCGCGCGGCACATGGGCGAGAATCGAATGCGCCCCGAGCGCGGGGGCGCAGACGATCAGATCGTCCATGAACGCGTCCTCCGAGGACCGCACCGCATGGGCATCCAGAACCGTGCGGGCAAGGAATTCCTCGGGATAATGGCGGCCCGAATGCGGCGAGGCGAACACCACCGGAGTGGCGGGCGCGGGGCTCAGACGCAGGGAGAAGGGCTCGACCGACATGACGCAGATATAGCCCTCTTTTTCCCTCTGCCAAAAGGCTTGAA
>JAUHZL010000428.1 GCA_030425945.1 Alphaproteobacteria bacterium
CTGTTCCGCGACGAGGGCGGCCAGCGCCTCGAACCGGTCGAGGAAGTCACCATCGACGTGGACGACGAGTTCACCGGCGCCGTGATCGAGAAGGTCACCGGGGCCCGCAAGGGCGACCTCGTCGAGATGAAACCGGCCGGGGTCGGCAAGACCCGGATCATCGCCCATGTTCCGTCGCGCGGCCTGATCGGCTATCACGGCGAGTTTCTCACCGACACGCGGGGCACCGGCGTGCTGAACCGCGTGTTCTACGCCTGGCAGCCCTACAAGGGCCCGATCCCCGGCCGCCGCGCAGGCGTGCTGATCTCGATGGAAGACGGCGAGGCCGTGGCCTATGCCCTGTGGAACCTCGAGGAGCGCGGCCGCCTCTTCATCGGCCCGCAGGAGAAGGTCTACCAGGGCATGATCATCGGCGAGCACTCGCGCGACAACGATCTCGAGGTGAACCCGCTGAAGGGCAAGAAGCTGACCAACATCCGCGCCTCGGGCACGGACGAGGCGGTGCGCCTGACGCCGCCGGTCACCCTCAGCCTCGAAGCCGCGATTGCCTACATCGACGACGACGAACTGGTCGAGGTCACGCCCAACGCCATCCGGCTGCGCAAGCGGTTCCTCGATCCGCACGAGCGCAAGCGTCAGGCCCGCGCGGCGTCCTGACGGAACCTGTGGAGCAGCGGCGCGAGCAACAGGGCGAGCGCCGCGACGATCCACAGCGACACCAGAACGTCCGACAGGTAGTGCCGCCCGAGCGCGACGCGCCACGCGGCCGTGAACAGGGCATAGGCCGCGAAGACCAGCCGCAGCGGCAGCGGGCGGACGAAGACCGCCAGCACGATCGCCGCCGCCGCGGCCCCGGCCGCCTCGCCCGAGGGGAAGGAACAGTTGGTCGCGCAGGCCGTCGCGGTCCAGTCCCAGGGCCCGGTGAAGGACGCCCTGCCGCCGAACGCCGTGATCTCGTCCGGGCGGGCGCGGCCGACCATCTCCTTGAAGCCGCCGTTCACGATCAGGCCGGGCCCGAGGACCGTCAGCGTCGCGGCGTAGACACTGCGCCGCCGCAGCGCGCCATCGCCCCGCACCAGCGCCCAGAGGGTCACGACCAGCAGCCCGCCGGCCACGCCATGCATCACGCCGCGCGCGCCCTCGCGCAGCAGGACCGCCCAGGGGGTCGCGGTCAGCGGAAAGATCCCGGCCTCGGCGTCGAAGACCTGCGCGGACACCCACAGGTCGATCCCGGGCCAGCGCCAGAACACGAGGCCGAGCGCGGCGCCCGTGATCGCCAGCAAGGCCCAGAGCCGCGCCTGCATCCGCCGCTCAGCTCGTGGCCCGCATGGTGTCGCCGCGCTCGAGCTTCGGGGTCAGCCGGATCGTTTCCGAGGCCAGCGCCTCGCCGCCCTCCATCGCGCGCGCCAGCACCAGTTCGGCGGCCTTGCGCCCGATCTCGATCCGCTCCGAGTTGATCGTCGCCAGCCGCCGCGGCAGGCCCTGCAGCATCTCGACCCCGTTGAAGCCCGCCAGTCCCAGCTTGCCGGGGATGTCGTAGCCCTGCTCGAGACAGTAGAGCATCCCGCCCGCCCCGATGACGTCGTTCGAGTAATAGAGGAAATCGAGGTCCGGCGCGCGGGCCAGCAGCGTCTGGGTCAGCTCGCGCCCCTTCGCCAGGCCGGACCCGCCCGCGTAGAACTCCTGGTCGGCCAGTTCGAGGCCGCGCTTGGCCAGCGCCTCCACGAAGCCCTCGAACCGCTTGCGCGCGCGGTGGTCCATGCCCATCGCTGTCCCGAGGAACCCGATCCGGCGATACCCGGCATCGACGATGGCATCCGCCATGATCCGCCCCGCGCGCCGGTGCGAGATGCCCACCGCGCAGTCGATCGGATCGCCGTCGGTGTCCATGATCTCGACGACCGGCGCCCCGGCATGGGCCAGCATCGCGCGCGCCGCGTCCGAGTGTTCCAGCCCGGCGATGATCACCCCCGAGGGCCGCCAGGACAGCATCTCGTAGAGGACCTTCTCCTCCTTCTCGGGCTTGTAGTCGGTCACGCCCACCACCGGTTGCAGGGCGGTGGTCTCCAGCGTCTCCGAGATCCCGCCCATCACGCCGGGAAAGACCATGTTCGACATCGACGGAATCACCACCGCCACCAGGTTCACCCGGCTGGAGGCCAGCGCGCCCGCGATCTTGTTCGGCACGTAGCCCAGCCGCCGCGCCGTTTCGAGCACCCGCTCGCGGGTCGCGGCCGACACGTCGCCGCGGCCGCGCAGCACCCGGCTGACCGTCATCTCGCTCACCCCCGCCGCCTCGGACACGTCACGCAGGGTCAGCGGGCGGCGTGGCGGGATCGGGTGGGTCATCGGCGTCTCCGGTGCGGGCACAGGGCAATTCGAGGGCGCGGCCAGCGCGCTGCTCCAAGCCTTGCACGTGCGGGCCAAAAGCCGCAAGAAGCGAGCGTGGCCCCGTGGCTCAACTGGATAGAGCAATCCCCTCCTAAGGGATAGGTTGCAGGTTCAAGTCCTGCCGGGGTCACCAGAAGCCGGATCCGCCCTTGCGACTTGCCCC
>JAUHZL010000041.1 GCA_030425945.1 Alphaproteobacteria bacterium
CGCTGATCTGGGCGATCTCGGCGCGCAGGTCCTTCTCCGACGCCTTTTCCAGCGCGGCGAGGTTGAGCTGTTCGAGAAGCTGCTTGTGCAGCTCCACCTTCAGCTCGTTCATCTTCTGCTTGCGGCGTTCCTCGCGGTCCTCGGCCTGCGGGGCTGCGCGTACCGGGGCCAGCGCGGCCGGGCGGCGCATGCTGTCCGGGGCCGGGCGCGGGGCACTCGGGGCGGAATGGGCCGCCTGTGCGGCGGCCGCCGGCGGCGGGGCGGCCGGGCGCGGGGCGGGGGCGGGCGTGTCCTTGCGATACCGGGAAAACACGGGTGTTTTTCCTTTCGTCAGCGTCTGGCAGCGGCGGCATCCTGCGGCGTCAGGCTCTGGGCCAGCCGCTGGACGTCTTTCCGCAAGGGGGTTTTCGGCGCGCTCTCCGACAGCGGCAGACCCTGGTCGGTCGCTTCGACCACGGCCCGCCCGCCGTCGCTGAGCAGGTCTTCGATCTTGATGTCGAGGCTTTCGGCCATCCGCTTCAGCCGCGACCGCCCGGTCAGGTCGGTGAAGCGCGGCGCGCGGTTCAGCACGAAGCGCAGCTTCTCGACGGGCAGGTCCTCGGCCTTGAGCGTCTTGAGGAAGCGCAGCGTGTTCTGCGCCGAGCGCATGTCGAGCTCGACCACGGTCAGGTAACTGTCCGCCTCGGTCAGCACGGTCTCGGTCCAGGCGATCAGCGTGCGCGGCATGTCGATCACGACGAAGTCGAAGTTCGCCCGCAGCAGCGCGAGGAAGGCGGCGATGTCCTCCTGCGTGATCAGGTCGAGCGGGATCACGTCGGCCGGTGCGGTGAACACCTTCAGCTTGCCGCCGTAGTCCAGCATGGCCTGTGCCAGCGTATCGGCATCCGCGCCGACGATGTCGTTCAGGAATTCGAAGATCGCCTCGCGCCGGGGCAGGTCGAGATAGGTCGCGACCTCGCCGAACTGCAGGTCGAGGTCGACGAGCGCCACGCGCGGCGGCTCCTTGCGCTGGGTGGCCAGCTCCCACGCCAGGTTCACGGCGAGCGTGGTCGCGCCCACCCCGCCGGCAAGCCCATGGATCGCGATGATCTGCCCCGCGGCCGGGCCACCGGCGGCGCGGGGGTCGAATGCCGGTTGCGCGGCGGCCGGAACCGGGCGCGGCATCGGGGTCGGCGGGGCCGTGACGCGGGCAATCGCGTCCTCCAGCCCGCCTTCCGGCACCGGGTAGGGCAGGAACTCGCGGGCCCCGGCCCGCATCAGCCGGTGCACATAGACGGGTTCGAGGTCGGCCGCCACGAGGATCACGCCCAGGTCGCGCTCGCGCGCGCTGGTCACCAGCCGTTCGACCGTGTCCATCTCGGCGGCATCGTCGTCGCTGACCGCCACGACAAGGAATTCCAGCCCGGCCGCCTCGGGCTGATCGAGAAAGATCAGGGTGTCATAGAACGACAGGTCACCCCAGGCCTCGCCGAGGACGGTTTCCATGTCGTCGATCAGAAACTCGAACGCCTGAACGTCGCGCGACACCGTGCAGGCGCGGATCGACGCTGGTTCTGACGGTCTGATCATCGCACTCATGCCTTGCGGTTCCTCTCAACACATCCGGACACAACCCCCGGGCAACGGCCAAGGGAGAGAGAGGGAGTCTCCGAATCGCGCAGATTTCCCCCTGTCCGGGAAACAATCTCGGGTTCAAAGCGGGCAGTATTGCGGCAACAACGGTGTGAAAGCGGGAAAGCTCTCAGGCCCTGCACCTGCCGCGTCCTTAGCCCCCGGCCTGCGTGTTGCCCGGCGCGCGGGTCGCACTCTGGACGTACTCGCGGTAGATGATCTGGGCGTATTTTCCGTCGAGAACCATCGGGTGGTTGGCGACGAAGCCCGAGACCTCGGTGACCGTCCGGCGGTTCCGCAATTCCGGCTGCTGGGTCAGCACCAGCGGCTGCGTCTCGCCGAACGAGACGACGGCTTCCAGCCGCGACCGCGAAATCCCCTTGGAGACCAGGTAGTTGACCACGGTATCGGCACGCCGCTTGCCCAGTCTCTGGTTATAGGCGTCCGCCCCGACGAGGTCGGTGTGGCCATAGACGCGGAACCGCACTTCCGGGAATTGGCGGATCCAGTCGGCCTGCCGGTCGAGCGTGGCCATCGCGGCCGCATCGAGGCGCGACGAGTTGAACGCGAAGTTGACCGTGCTGTCGACTTCCCGCGCGAAGCGCTCGGCCAGGTCGATCCGGACCTCGATCTCGCCGTTCTGCACCCCGGTGTTGTTGGCGGTGGCATTGCCGAAGCCGACGCCGTCGATCTCCGAGCCGATTGGGCCGCCGCACCCTGCCAGCGCAAGGCCAAGCGACAACAGGACGGGGGGCATCAGGAAAGCGCGCATCGATCAGTCCAGCACATAACCATAGGGAGAGGCGAAGTCCTGCCGCGCGACCTCGCCCGCCGCACCGCGGGTCGGCGCGGGACGGGTCGACCCGATCATCTGGCCGTTCAGGAAGAATTCACGTTCCGTCGGGATCGAGATGCGGTCGGTCGGCAGCGCCAGCGCCTCGCCGCTCGTCGGCGTGACGAGGTGGGCGGTGACGATGATCACCAGTTCGGACTGCTCGCGGCTGTAGGACGACGAGCGGAACAGCGCGCCCAGCACCGGGATATCCCCCAGCCATGGCACCTTGCCCTGAAGGCTGGAGAAGTCATCCTGCAACAGGCCCGCGATGGCAAAGCTCTGGCCGTCGCGCAGTTCCACGGTGGTCTGCGTCTCGCGGCGGCTGAAACCGCTGATCGAGAACGAGCCATCCGAAACGGTGACCGACTCATCGATGCCGCTGACCGAGGCGTTGAGCGCCAGGTTGATGATGCCGTCATCCAGCACGGTGGGCGTGAACCCAAGCTCGACACCGAACGGCTTGTAATCGACCGTCACGCCGCCCTGGCCGTCCGACACCGGCACCGGGTACTCGCCCCCCGCAAGGAACGAGGCTTCCTGCCCCGACAGGGCGGTCAGGTTCGGCTCGGCCAGCATCCGGACCACGTTGCGCTGCTCCAGCGCCTCGAGCAGCACGTTCAGCTGCACCGACGAGTTGCCGATCCCGATGTTGAGCGCGCCTTGCCGGTTGTTCAGCCCCGAAAAATTGTTCTGGGTGGTGAGGGCGCCCAAGTTTCCAGCTGTCGCGAGCGCGCCGGACCCTCCGAGAATGCCGTTCACCCCGCTCGCGTTGACAGCGTCGGCGTTGATCCCGATCGCGGCGTTGAGCTGCTTCGAGACGGTGCGCTCCATTTCCGCGAATCGCACCTTCAGCATCACCTGCTGGGTGCCGCCGACGCTCATCAGGTTCGACACCCGGTCGGGCGCATAGCGTTGCGCCAGTTCCAGCGCGCGGTCCAGTTTCGAGATGCTCGACACCGTGCCGGACAGCACGATGCCGTCATTCGCGGTGCGCACCTCGATGTTCTCGCCCGGCATGATCTGCTGCAGGCGTTCCTTGAATTCGGCGATGTCAGGCGAGACCTGGACCTCGACATTCGTGATCAGCCGCCCGTCTGCGCCAAGCAGCGTCAGGGTCGTGCGACCGGGCGCTTTGCCCAAGACGTAGATGGTCCGGTCCGACAGGGTCGCAATATCTGCGATGGCCGGGTTGGCGACCGACAGCTCCGCGAAGACCGTGTCGCTCTCGACGACGACGGCCCGGTTCATGGGAACGCTGAGGATGCTGGAGGTCTCGCCCCGCATGACGCGCAGCGTTTCCGAAACGGCCGGTCCGGCAAGCGGCACGGCACAGAGCAAGAGGGCCACGAGGCCCCGTCCAAGGAAACGTCGAAATGTCATGTGATCCTGCCTCTATGATCACGTGAATGCGGGATCTGCGCCCCGTTCCTGTACGACCATGCCCCGAAATGGCTTTTCATGCAAGAATCAAGGCTCTCCGGCCCGTTCCTGAATTGAGACGGCCCCGCCGACAGGACGGGGCCGCCTGACCGTTCCCCCGGATCAGTTGGTGCAGGGGATCTGCATCGTGACCACTTCCGACCCCTTGCGGGTGCGGATCGTGCAGACCTCGGGGGCCTGCTCGGCTACCTCGGCGGGACGCTCGACCCCCAGAAGCTGGTCCGAGTCGACCTCGACCCCTTCGGCCACCGTGTCGTCCGAGACCCCGACCAGGGCCAGCGACAGACGCCCCGTCGCCTGCGCCTGCGCGAGCGATGCGATCTGCTCGGGCTTGGCTTCGACGGTCACGGTGCGCGCGATCGAGGGGCGGTTGCGGTCGATGTCGTCATCCTGGTCGATGGCGATGATCTGGACGTTGGCCTGGATCAGCCGCGTCACGTCGCGGCCGTTGCCCTCGCCGGTCCAGTAGACGTCGACCCGGTCGCCCGGGCGCAGGAAGCCCGACACGCCGCTGGCGACGTCCACGGTGATCGCGAAGGCGCGCATGCCGCGTCCGAGGCGCGAGGCGACACCGGCGTCCTGGCCCGGCTCGGTCACCTTCACGCGCAGGATCGGTTCGTCGCGCTCCATCACCCGCAGCACGACGCGCGGATTGTCGTCGCCCTCCGGGAAGAGCTCCAGCGCGTCGGCAAAGGCGCCGGCCGGGACCGCGTTCTCGGGCCAGGCCACCGGGCGCACGTCGGCGCGCGTCAGCGGCTCGCCGTAGCGGATCTGGCGGTTGGCGACGAAGACCTCGGTGGTCGTCACCGCCTCGGCCAGTTTCGCCTGCTGGCTGGCCAGTACGTTCTGATATTGGGCGATACGGTCCTTGGCCAAGTACATGGCGCCGCCGGCAAGGGCGACCCCGAGGACCAGAACCAGTCCGAAAACTACTCGCATTGCTCGTCCTTCCACATTGGCAGCTTTGTTCCGGCCTGTGCGGGAGGGCAGACTCCCGGCCGGTTTCCTGATCTCACCGTCGCGCCCCGGGATGGTCTGGCGAGGACCAAATCGCGGCGGTTTCCGGGAAAATCTGTGTCCTGAATATGACAAGAAGGCCGCGCGTGATGCGCGGCCTCCGAGCGGAACGATCCGAAGGGTCGGATTATTCGAACGAGGTCGAGATGGCCTGACCGGTCAGCTGGTTGTCGATGTCCTGGATGCCGCCCGAGACGACGCCGTAGACGGCGATGCCGAGGCCGACGATAGCGGCGGTCAGCACGACCCAGTCAACGGTCACAGCGCCGGATTCGTCGTTGCGGAAGGTGTTTGCAAGCTTGAACAGTTTCATTTCCGTAGTCCCTCTAGACTGATGATATGTGTGTGCCGTCCCGGGCTTTTGGTTCGGGGGCCCCAACCCTCTGACTTCGGAGCCGTCCGTCGCTCTGGACAGCTTCTGTATCGCGCCGGATCGGGGCGGGATTGTGGAAGGTTGCGGGTCTTGTCGGGACTTTTGCGGTGCGCTTTCGGGGCGCGGGGAACTGCCCGGTGTAGGGCGTCTCCGGAACGCAAGAAGGCCGCGCGTGATGCGCGGCCTCCGAGCGGAACGATCCGAAGGGTCGGATTATTCGAACGAGGTCGAGATGGCCTGACCGGTCAGCTGGGTGTCGATGTCCTGGCTCAGGTCCTGGATACCGCCCGAGACGACGCCGTAGACGGCGATGCCGAGGCCGACGATGGCGGCGGTCAGCACGACCCAGTCAACGGTCACAGCGCCGGATTCGTCGTTGCGGAAGGTGTTTGCAAGCTTGAACAGTTTCATGGTGGTGTCCCTATGGAAGACGTTGGTTGATCGATGTTGCTCGTCCGATTTGCCCGTGCCCCGTTTCCCTCTGGAGCGTCCGTTCGCCTCGGCATGGAGAGAAATTGCCTGCCGAATCGGGCAAGAACTGGGCGCAGGCGGGATCATTTCAGGTCCAGCGTCCTGCGCCCGTGGTCTGTAACGCCTGCCCGGATCGGCATCCCCGTTCCGGGCGCTGGCCGTCCGGGGCGTCCGCTGCTAGGCTGTGGATAACCGGGAAAACCCGATCCACAGGCAGGAACCTCCACATGCGGCCCGCGATCCTCGCATTGGTGCTGGCACTGGTCCCTTGGGCGGCCGCCGCAGAGGCGCCGCGCCCGTTCCCGGACTTCACCTTCAAGCGGGTCACGCCGCCGCCGCCCGGCACCACGCGCCGGATCACCGTGCAGATCACCCCGCCCGAACCCGAGCTGCCCGCCGCGCCCGTCTCCGGCGCGACGGCGGCCGCCCCGGCCGTCGCCGATCCGCAGGTCACCGCCTTCTGGTCGGCGGTCGGCACCGGGCTGGCCGAGGCCTCGCCCGCGCGCCTCGCGCTGGCCGAGGAGGCCGTGCGCCGGGCCGGGATCGACGGGCCGAAGCTGCAGGACCTGCAGGCGCTCGCCGCCGCGCATGGCCGCCACTTGCTGGAACTGACGATCGGGCGGCGGGTCTCGCCCGCGCTGGCGCTGGCGGTGATCTCGGTCGAATCGTCGGGCCGTCCGGAAGCGGTCAGCCGGGCCGGGGCGGAAGGGCTGATGCAACTGATGCCCGCCACCGCGACCCGCTTCGGGGTCACCGACAGCTTCGATCCCGCCCAGAACATCGACGGCGGGGTTGCCTATCTCGACTGGCTGATGGGCCGCTTCTCCGGCGACCCGGTGCTGGCGCTGGCCGGCTACAACGCGGGCGAGAACGCGGTGATCGGCGCGGGCGGGGTGCCCGACTATGCCGAGACGCGCGCCTATGTCCCCAAGGTCATCGCGGCCTGGGCGGTTGCCAAGGGGCTGTGCCTGACCCCGCCCGACCTTGCGACGGACGGCTGTGTCTTCGCCTCGATGGCGGCGCGCTGAGCCGGGTCAGACCTGAAACGCGTCGGCCCATTCCGGATGCTTGCGCCGCTGGGCGTTCACGAAGGGGCAGAGCGGCACGATCTTGCGCCCCTCCGCCCGGGCATCCGCCACCAGCCGGGCGACCAGGGCCTGCCCGGCCCCCGTGCCCCTGAGCGCGTCGTCCACCTGCGTGTGATCGGCGATCCACAGCGTCTCGCCCGCGACGGAGAAGGTCAGCTCCGCCGCCGCGCCGTCGTGCGACAGGACGAACCGGCCATGCCCGCCGTCGATCTGGCGGACGATGTCGAAGGGCGCGCCCTCAGACAATCGTGGCCTCGGTGGCGGCGCGCAGCGCCTCCTCGGTGACACCGTCGGCCAGTTCGACGATCTTCAGGCCGCCGTCCACGACATCGAGCACGCCGAGGTTGGTGATGATCCGGTCCACCACGCCCTGGCCGGTCAGCGGCAGGGTGCAGGACTTCAGCACCTTCGATTCGCCGGCCTTGTTGGTGTGGTCCATCACCACGACCACGCGGCCGACCCCGGCGACGAGGTCCATCGCCCCGCCCATGCCCTTGATCAGCTTGCCCGGGATCATCCAGTTCGCGAGGTCGCCCTTCTCGTCGACTTCCATCGCGCCGAGAATCGCCATCGCGATCTTGCCGCCCCGGATCATGCCGAAGCTCTGCGCGCTGTCGAAATAGACCGAGTGCGGCAGTTCCGTGATGGTCTGCTTGCCGGCGTTGATCAGGTCGGCGTCTTCCTCGCCCGCGATCGGGAACGGGCCCATGCCGAGCATCCCGTTCTCGGATTGCAGCGTGACGTTCACGCCCTCGGGGATGTAGTTCGACACCAGCGTCGGGATCCCGATGCCGAGGTTGACGTACATCCCGTCTTCAAGCTCCTGCGCGGCGCGTGCCGCCATCTGGTTGCGGTCCCAGGGCATCTCAATCCTCGTTCTCTCGGGGTTCCGTCGCGACGCCGAGCGCGTGCGACAGCATGTGGGCGGATTCCATGTTCATCATCGCGGCGGCGAGCGTGACCGTGATCATCGGGTCGCGGGACACGGTCGACTCGCCGAAGCGCGCCGTGGCGACGCGATTGGCCTGGTGCAGATACTGAACCATGCGCTTGGCCGCGTGGGGCGGCAGGGCGCGGAGAAGGTCGTTGTCCAACGCTCGCCCTCCCTCAGGCCGCGCGCACGGTGCGCTGTTCGATCCGTTTCTCGTGCTCGCCCTGGATCAGGCGGTGCACGTAGATGCCGGGCAGGTGGATCGCGTCGGGTTCGAGGCTGCCGACCGGAACGATCTCTTCCACTTCCATCACGCAGACCTTGCCGCACATCGCGGCGGGCGGGTTGAAGTTGCGCGCCGTCTTGCGGAACACCGCGTTGCCGGTCTCGTCGGCCTTCCACGCCTTCACGATCGACAGGTCCGCGAAGATCCCGCGTTCGAGGATGTAGGTCTGGCCGTCGAAGTCCTTGTGCTCCTTGCCCTCGGCGATGACGGTGCCGACGCCGGTCTTGGTGTAGAAGCCCGGGATGCCCGCGCCCCCGGCCCGCATGCGCTCGGCCAGCGTGCCCTGAGGGTTGAACTCGAGCTCCAGCTCGCCCGACAGGTACTGGCGCATGAACTCGGCGTTCTCGCCGACATACGAGGACATCATCTTCCTGATCTGCCGGGTCTGGAGCAGCACGCCCAGCCCGAAGTCGTCGACGCCCGCGTTGTTCGAGGCCACCGTCAGGTCCTTCACGCCCGAGTCGCGGATCGCCGAGATCAGAAGCTCGGGAATGCCGCAGAGGCCGAAGCCCCCGGCGGCGATCAGCATACCGTCGTGCAGAAGCCCGTCGAGCGCCTCGGCGGCACTGCCGTAGATCTTTTTCATGAAGTCCCCTCCGGTATGGAATGTCGCAGCGTTTGTGACGAGGGGGCAGGGGGCTGTCAACGCCGACCGCCGCAGCGCGGCGCCGCGGCGCGCCCGATCACTCGGACGCGGCCCCTTTCGGCTTGGCCGCCGCTTTCCTGGCCGCGGGCTTCTTGGCCGGGGCCTTGGTCGTCGCCTTGGCCGCGCTCTTCTTCGCCGCCGGCTTCTTCGCGGCGGCTTTCTTCGGCGCAGCCTTCTTGCCGCCCTTGGCCGCCTTGGCCGCGATCAGCGGCAGCGCCTCGTCCAGCGTCACCGTCTGCGGGTCGCTCCCCTTGGGCAGGGTCGCGTTGACCTTGGCCCATTTCACGTAAGGACCATACCGCCCCTCGAAGACCTCGACCGGCCCGCCCTCCGGGTGCTCGCCCAGCGTGCGCAGCGCCTTGGCCGCGGCGCCACGTCCGCCCCGGGCGGCCTTCTGCGCCAGCACCTCGACCGCGCGGTTCATCCCGATGGTGAAGACCTCGTCCACCTCCGGCAGGTTGGCGTACTTGCCGTTGTGCAGCACATAGGGCCCGTAGCGCCCGATCCCGGCCTGGATCATCGCGCCGTCGTCCGGGTGCGGGCCGACATCGCGCGGCAGGCTCAGCAGCATCAGCGCGCGGTCCAGATCGAGGCTGTCGATCTCCCAGCCCTTCGGCAGCGAGGCCCGCGGCGGCTTCTCGCCCAGGGCCCCCTCGCCGCGCTGGACATAGGGACCGAAGCGCCCCTTGCGCAGGGTCACCGGCTCGCCGGTCGCCGGGTCATGGCCCAAGAGCTTGCCGTCCGGTCCCATCTCGTCGTCGCCCTCGCCGGGCGGGCCGAAGGGGCGGGTGAACCGGCATTCCGGGTAGTTCGAGCAGCCGATGAAGGCCCCGCCCGAGCGCGCGGTCTTCAGGCTCAGCCGCCCCGCGCCGCAGTTCGGGCAGAGGCGCGGATCGGTGCCGTCCCCCTTGTCGGGGAAGATGTGCGGCGCGAGCACGTCGTTGATGGTGTCCAGCACGTCGGTGATCCGCAGCTCGGCGGTGTCGTCGATCGCCGCCTTGAAGTCGCGCCAGAACCGGTCGAGCACGTCGAGGTAATCCTTCGCGCCCGCGCTGACCTCGTCGAGCTGGTTCTCGAGGTCGGCGGTGAAGTCGTAGCCCACGTACTTGCGGAAGTAGTTGGTCAGGAACACCGTCACGAGGCGCCCCTTGTCCTCCGGGATCAGGCGGTTCTTGTCCTTGCGGACGTAGCCCCGGTCCTGGATTGTCGTGACGATCGAGGCATAGGTCGACGGGCGCCCGATCCCGAGCTCCTCCATCCGCTTGACCAGCGTCGCCTCGGTATAACGCGGCGGCGGCTGGGTGAAATGCTGCTCGGGCGCGACGCTTTTCTTGGCGGTGGCATCGCCCTGCATCAGCGCGGGCAGGCGCGCGTCGTCGCCGTCGCCCTCCACGTCGTCAAGACCCTCGGTGTAGACCGCCATGAACCCGTCGAAGAGCACCACCTGCCCGGTGGCGCGCAGGCCGACCTGCCCGTCCTCCGAGGCGATGTCGACCGTGGTGCGCTCCAGCCGGGCGGCCTCCATCTGGCTGGCGAGCGTGCGCTTCCAGATCAGGTCGTAGAGCTTGCGCTGGTCGGCGTCGGTGACCTTCAGCGCATCGGGGGCCAGCGTCATCTCGGTCGGCCGGATGCACTCGTGGGCCTCCTGCGCGTTCTTGGCCTTGTTCTTGTAGAGCCGGGGCGAGGCGGGCAGGTATTCCTTGCCGAACCGGTCCGCGATGGCCGCGCGGGCGGCGGTCACCGCCTCCGGGGCCATGTCGATGCCGTCGGTCCGCATGTAGGTGATGTAGCCCGCCTCGTAGAGCCGTTGCGCCGCGCTCATCGTCTGGCGCGCGCCCATCCCGAACTTGCGGCTGGCCTCCTGTTGCAGCGTCGAGGTCATGAACGGGGCCGAGGGGTTCCGCGTGGCCGGTTTCGCCTCGACCGAGGTGACGGCGAGCGCGCGCTTCTCGATCGCGCTGACCGCAAGACCGGCCTGGTCCGAAGTGGCGAGGTCGAACTTGTCCAGCCGCTTGCCGCCGTAGCTGACCAGCCGCGCGGTGAAGGTCTGGCCGCGCGGGGTCTCCAGCTCGGCCGACACCGTCCAGTACTCGCGTGCCGTGAACGCCTCGATCTCGGTCTCGCGCTCCACGATCAGCCGCAGGCAGACCGACTGCACCCGCCCGGCCGACTTCGCGCCCGGCAGCTTGCGCCACAGCACCGGCGACAGGTTGAAGCCCACCAGGTAATCGAGCGCGCGGCGGGCGAGATACGCATGGACCAGTTCCATGTCGACCTGGCGCGGGGCCTTCATCGCCTCGGTCACGGCGGACTTGGTGATCGCGTTGAACACCACCCGGCTGACCGGCGTGTCCTTCTTCAGCGCCTTGCGCTTGGTCAGGGCTTCCTGAAGGTGCCAGCTGATCGCCTCGCCCTCGCGGTCGGGGTCGGTCGCGAGAATCAGGTTGGGGTCATCCTTCAGCGCCTCGGCAATCGCGCGAACGTGCTTCTGGCTGTCGCTGGCGACCTCCCAGGTCATCTCGAAGCCGTGCTCGGGATCGACCGAGCCGTCCTTCGGGGGCAGGTCGCGGACATGGCCGTAGGACGCGAGTACCGTGTAATCCCCACCGAGATACTTGTTGATTGTCTTGGCCTTGGCGGGAGACTCGACAACGACGACGGGCATGGGAATCCTTGGTTGCGACGCGATTTGGGCGAATGGGTCGCACCATGGGTAGCGTTGTCGGACAATGTCAATGCCGCCCCGGCCGGGCGCAGGCCGGGGCGCGTCGCGGCTCCGGGGTCCGGCTCGGGTCAGGCGACGCGGCTCAGAAGTCCGCCCGGCTGGCGCGCGATCACGCCCGCCAGTTCCAGTTCGGTGAGGTGCGGCGCGAGGTCGCCGGGGGGCATCGCGAGGTCGCGGTGCAGGGCGTCCTCGGGGGCCGGGCTGACCGACAGCCGGTCGAGGATGCGCGCCTGAACGGCGTCGCGGTCCGCGGGCGGCGGGGCGGGGTCGCGCACTGCGGCAGCGTCCATCACCGGGGCAGCGTCACCCTTGGCGCTGTCCGGCACCGTCCCGAGCGCCTCCAGCACATCCTCCGGACCGCGCACCAGCGTCGCGCCGTCCCGCAGCAGGTCCAGGCACCCGCCGCCGCGCGGATCGAACGGGTGGGCAGGCACCGCCATCACCTCGCGCCCCTGGTCGAGCGCGTCGCGCGCGGTGATCAGGCTGCCCGAGCCGCGCGCCGCCTCGACCACCACCACGGCCCGGGCGAGACCCGAGATCAGCCGGTTCCGGCGCGGGAAGTGCCGCGCGGCGGGGGCGAGGCCGAAGGGCTGTTCCGAGACCAGCAGTCCCTCCGCCCGGATGCGCTGCGCCAGCGCGAGGTTCTCGGGCGGGTAGGGGCAGTCGAGCCCGCCCGCCAGCACGGCGATCGTGCCCGTGGGCAGGGCGGCCTCGTGGGCGGCGGCGTCGATGCCGCGCGCCAGGCCCGAGATCACCACCAGCCCGGATTTGCCCAGCCCCGCGCCGAGCCGCCGGGCCGTCCGCAGCCCCAGCGCCGAGGCATTGCGCGCGCCGACCAGCGCGACCGCCTGTTTCCGCGCGAGCGCGGGCTGGCCCAGCAGCCACAGCAGGGGCGGCGCGTCGGCGATGCCGCTCAGGGCGGCGGGGTAGGTACGCGACCCGAGCGCCACCAGCCGCGCCCCGAGCCGCACGCCGGTCTCGTACTCCTGCGCGACACGGTCGGCCGGGCAGGGGGCATAGTCGTCCACCCCGGCCTCGGCCGCGATCTTCGGCAGCGCCTCCAGCGCCGCGGCGGCGCTGCCATGCGCGATCATCATACCAAGGGCTGCGATCATTGACCCACTTTCGCCCAATCTCTGGTTCCGATTGACGTGATGACTTCCGGTAGGGCGATCAGGTTGTTCCACGCCTGACACCCTGCATGGAGGATTGCGTCGTA
>JAUHZL010000429.1 GCA_030425945.1 Alphaproteobacteria bacterium
GGATCGCCGAGCCGTTCTTCGACAAGGGCTGGATCGACGCGGGCGTGAAGCCGGGCAAGGCCCCGGGCGCCTTCGCCCACCCGACCGTCGCGGACGCGCATCCCTACGTGATGCTGAACTACCTCGGCAAGCCGCGGGACGTGATGACGCTGGCGCATGAGCTGGGCCATGGCGTGCACCAGGTGCTGGCCGCCGGTCAGGGCGAGTTGCTCTCCTCGACCCCGCTGACGCTGGCCGAGACCGCCAGCGTGTTCGGCGAGATGCTGACGTTCCGCCGCCTGCTCGACGGCGCCGCGACCCCGGCCCAGCGCAAGACCCTGCTGGCGGGCAAGGTCGAGGACATGATCAACACCGTGGTCCGCCAGATCGCGTTCTACGACTTCGAGTGCAAGCTGCACGCCGCCCGGCGCGGTGGCGAACTGACGCCCGAGGACATCAACGCCCTGTGGATGAGCGTGCAGGCCGAGAGCCTCGGCCCCGTCTTCGACTTCATGCCGGGCTACGAGACCTTCTGGGCCTACATCCCGCACTTCGTCCACTCGCCCTTCTACGTCTATGCCTATGCCTTCGGCGACGGCCTCGTGAACGCGCTCTATGCCGTCTACGAGGACGGCGATGCCGACTTCCAGGCGAAGTATTTCGAGATGCTGAAGGCGGGGGGCTCGAAGCACCACAAGGAGCTGCTCGCGCCCTTCGGCCTCGACGCCTCGGACCCGGCGTTCTGGGACAAGGGCCTCTGCATGATCTCGGGCTTCATCGACCAGCTGGAGGCGATGGAGTAACCGCCCCGCGCTACCGGGACGCGGCGTAGCGTCCCGGACCGGCGGCGGCAAGGACCAGCAGGCCGCCGGCAATCGCCCAGTTCTTGACCATGATCGTGACCTGCCACGGGTCGGCGCGCAGTTCCCAGTGGAAGTAGCTGGTGAACAGGCAATAGGCCGCCAGCGCCACCGCCCAGCGGCGCACGCCGGGACCGGTGATCAGCAGGATCGCGCCCGCGAGGTTGAAGAGCGCCACGCCCCAGATCAGGTCCGGCGGCAGGCCGAGACCGGCGATCATCCCGCGCACCGGGGCGGGATCGAACACTTTCTGCACCGCGCCGCCGAGAAACAGCAGCGCAATCAGCAGTCGGCCCACGAGGTTTGCGAGATCGGCCATCGGGGATCCTTTCGGGCTCAGGGGTCGAGGACGCGGCGCAGCGACGCCTCGATCTGCCCGCCGCACCAGGCATCGCCCCAGGCCGCGTCGCTTTCGGCGATCAGCGCGGCCTGTTCGGGCAGGGCCCGGATGCGGTCGGTCAGGGCGGCCACCCCCGGGGCATGGGTGTCGAGCGCCGGGCGCAGCACCGGGAAGCGGGCGCAGATCGTGCCCCAGAGCGTCGCGGTCGACAGATCGGCAAGCCCCGGCGCGCCGGTGCCCAGCAGGGTGCCCGCATCCGGCGTCAGGCCGTGCCGGGTGCCGGTCACCTCGAACAGGGCCATCCAGCGGTGAAGGCGCGGCAGGAAGTCCGCCCAGTCCGCGGGCGTCCACATCTGCGCCCCGTTGGCACGGGTGATGTCCGACAGCACATCGTTGGCGTCGAGGATCACCTTCAGCGCCATCGCCCGGCCATGGGCGGTGTCGGGCAAGAGCCCGTGCCGCTCGCCCAGCCACATCAGGATCGCGGGCATCTGCGAGACCGACTGGCCGGTGGCCGTCTCGGTCAGGACGGGAGGGCCCATGTGCGGGACGGGCTGCTCTTCGGGAGGTGCGGCGCGGGTGGCGGCGACGAGGGGCGGACCGGCCTCCTCCCAGCTTGCCCCGGCATGGGCGAGGACGGCGCGCACGAACTGGCCCCGGAACGGGATCGGCCAGTAGTAGAGCGAATACGCCGCCATCCTGCCCTCACTTCAATTGGCTGTCCTTCGACCCGCGCCGGTTGATGCCCGGACGCGGCTTGAACGCCCGGTCGCGGTCCTGCGCGCAGTCCACGCAGAGCTTGACGCCGGGCAGCGCGGTGCGGCGGGCTTCCGGGATCGGCTCGTCGCAATCGGCGCAATGGGTCAGGCTTTCGCCCACGGGACGCGGCCGCGCCCGGAGGCGGTCGAGTTCCTCGGCGATCGAGGCGTCGATCTGGTCCTGCACCGCGCCGTCGCGGCTCCAGCCTCCGGCCATGCGTCCCTCTCCCGTGGTGCCCCAGCCTAGGCCCGCACCCCCCGGTCCGGCAAGCCGTTGATGCCAGACCACAGCCGGGACACCCCGGCAGGGCCCCCGCGACGAGACAGGTTGACTGGCCCCCGGAACAGGGGAAGGTCAGAGGCGGAGCGAGTGGCATTTCAGACGCGAGGCTGCGATGGCGGGGTCCGGATCCGGCGGGGGCTTTTCCCCACAGATGTTTTCCCAGTTGCGGCGCGAGCGCCTGACCCGCGCCCGGGTCTTCGAGATCCTCTCGAGCACGCGGAACCCCGAGGACCGCGTCGGGCGCTTCTCGGACATGTTCCTGATCGTACTGATCGTGCTGAACGTGCTGGCGGTCATGCTCGAGTCGGTCCCGGCCTTCGG
>JAUHZL010000042.1 GCA_030425945.1 Alphaproteobacteria bacterium
GCCAATTCGCACAGCGGTTCCTCGCGGCCGAAGGGATCCCCGTGCTCGGGGGCAGCCTTGGCGGGAAACGGGCGCGGAGGCTTCGGTTCTTTCCAGCCGACGGCCGCGTCCAGCAACGTCTGATGTCCGAAGACAGCGCAGCACCGATCCAGACCCCGGCGCTTGAGCCACCGAACGGGAGCGGAGAACTCGAGTTGTTTTGAGGAGGAGAGCCACCTGCTTCTCCGGTGGTTGGGGGCCCTCCGGATCGTCTTCTGCTGCAATTGCGACCGGATTGGCCAAGGTGGAGGCTATTGGGTGCGAATGTACCGGTGGCCAAGACCCAGACCGAGATCGAGATCGGCATGCGGAACGGTCCGTTCGCTCAGCGGTTCCTCGCGGCCGAAGGGATCCCTGTCCTCCGGGGCAGTCTCGGCGGGAACCGGGCGCGGAAGCTTCGGTTCTTTCCGGCCGACGGCCGCGTTCAGCAACTGCGGACGTCCGCGGAAAATGCGGCGTCGATCCTGACCTGGTGCTCGCGTGTCCGGGTGGGAGCAGAGAACTGGAAGTGTCTTCAGACAGCTCTTGTCGTGATTTTGGGGCTGTGCGGCTTGGCCGGCTCGGGTGCCGCGGTGGTGGTCATTGCGACGGCTGAGGCGGGCGGGTTTCGGGGCGCGGAGGGTGTGGGGAAAGATCGAGATTCCCAGTCCGGAGGGGCAGATCGCGCGGTGCGTCTTCGAAGGCGAAGGAAGGCCGGCCTCCTTGGGACACAGTGCTCCGGGTAGGTTGGCATTTCGTGCCGCCGGGCGCGACGGGGACTTCGGCGGGTCTGCCGTGAGCCACTGGGGTCCGGGGTTCAAGTTTGCGGAAAGTGCAGGACGGGGACGGCCTGAAATTTTGGAGACGGGGAGGAAGCGGGCGCTCGGGCCCTTCGGTGCGTTTGCACCGCCTCACTGCCGATGAACGCTGCCCGGTGCACCCGTGCGGAGTCCTGAGTGAGCTCGCTTTGGTCTGTTGGGTCGACGTTCAGGGTGTCTGCAGGCCGACCGGCGCGCTGGTGGCCCGCGACGCCCGGACCGGGTCAGCGTGTGCTCGAGGTGGGGGGAATGCAGGGCTTGGACCGTTCAAGCCAGTGGGTCAATCAGCCGGGCGGATTGAAGTTCGGGGAGAGACCTGCCGTGCTGTCCGGACCGGACGTCCTTGCCGCGAAAGGCCGGGACGAGCGGGCGCCGTCGCAACGGGTGCTGGGCATCAAGGGGCGGCATGGCCCTCGTGGAGCGATCTGTCGAGATCGCCTTGGCCAGAAGACTTGGTCGCAGAGAAACGGGGAGCGGCCGCTGGCCAAGTTGAGAGGACTGCGGACTGCAAAAGACACGCGCCCCAACCCAGAACCCGGCCGGGTCCGAGCGGTCAAGCCGTGACTTACATCGAGAAGCTGGTGCCGCAGCCGCAGCTGGAGCTGGCGTTGGGGTTTTCGATCACGAAGCGCGCGCCGATCAGTTCGTCGGAGAAGTCGATCACCGCGTTCGACAGGAAGGGCAGGGACACCTGGTCGACGACGACCTTCTGGCCCGCGCCCTCGATCACCAGGTCCTCGGGCTCGGGGTCGTCGAGGCTGATGTCGTACTGGAAGCCCGAACAGCCGCCGCCCTCGACGGCGACGCGCAGCGCCTTGCCCCCCGACTGGGCGGCGTTGATCTCGGCGAGGCGCGCGAAGGCGCGGTCGGTGACACGGGGCGGCAGGGTCAGGGTCATGTGGCGGTCCCGGCGTTGTGGGCATCGAGCACTGTCCCTGATATAGGAGGTGCGAAAACGGGCGACAAGAACAGGCAGACCCCATGCAAGCCCCAGAGACACCGGCCGGTCCTGGCCCGGCGGACGGACCCGCGCGCTATGCCTCGGACCCGGCCCTGAGCCGCGGCCGCCTCTACCCGGAGGACGAGAGCGCCTTCCGCTCGGCGTTCCAGCGCGACCGTGACCGGATCATCCATGCCTCGGCCTTCCGGCGACTGAAGCACAAGACGCAGGTCTTCATCGAGCACGAGGGCGATTATTTCCGCACCCGCCTGACCCATTCGATCGAGGTGGCGCAGGTGGCGCGGACCATCGCCAAGACGCTGGGGCTGAACGTGGAACTGACCGAGGCGGTGGCGCTGGCGCATGACCTCGGGCATCCGCCCTTCGGGCACACCGGCGAGGATGCGCTGAACGCGCTGATGGCGCCGCATGGCGGGTTCGACCACAACGCGCAGGCGATCCGCATCGTGACCTCGCTGGAACGCCATTATGCCGAGTGGGACGGGTTGAACCTGACGTGGGAAACCCTTGAAGGCATTGCGAAACACAACGGCCCCGTCGCCCCGCCGATCCCTTACGCGCTGGCCGACTACAGCGCGCGGCATGACCTCGAACTGCACACCCATGCCAGCGCCGAGGCGCAGGTGGCCGCCCTGTCGGACGACATCGCCTACAACAACCACGATCTGCACGACGGGCTGCGGGCCGAGCTGTTCTCGACCGATGAACTGGCCGAGCTGCCGGTGCTGCAGGACTGCTTCGCGGCGGTCGACGCGAAGTATCCGGACCTCAACTACTACCGGCGGCGGCACGAGGCGTTGCGGCGTTTCTTCGGTGTGCTGGTCGAGGATGTCATCGCGGTCAGCCGGGCGCGGCTGGCCGAGCTCGATCCCGCGACCCCGGACGATATCCGCGGGGCCGGGCGGATGATGGTGCAGTTCTCGCCCGCGCTCTGGGCCGATCTCAAGGTGATCCGGCGGTTTCTCTTCGAGCGGATGTACCGCGCGCCCTCGGTGGTGGCGATGCGGGTCGAGGTGACGCAGGTGATCCACGACCTCTTCCCGCTCTACATGGCCGAACCGGGCCTGCTGCCGAAGCAGTGGCGCAAGGACGTGGCCGAGGCCCGGGGCGAGACCGCGCTGGCCCGGATCGTGGCGGACTACATCGCCGGGATGACCGACCGCTTCGCGCTGCAGGAGCACGCGCGGCTTTGCGGCGGGGTGACCCAGCCGATGCCCGCACGTTGACGGCGGCGGCGGGGCTGATAGAGACAGGGCGCTAGCCAGGGAAGACCGCCGATGAACCTCTTTGCCGAGATGCACGCCCTCGTGACCGGGGCGCTGACCGAGCTTGCCGCCGACGGCACGCTGCCCGCGGGGCTGGACCTTGCCAACGTGGCCGTCGAGCCGCCGCGCGACGCGGGTCATGGCGACATGGCGACCAACGCGGCGATGGTGCTGGCAAAGCCCGCCGGGATGAAGCCGCGCGACATCGCCGAGGCCCTCGCGGCCCGGCTGATGGCCGATCCCCGCGTCGCCTCGGCCGAGGTGGCGGGGCCGGGCTTCCTGAACCTGCGGCTGGCGGGGCCGGTCTGGCAGGGCGTGGTCGCGGCCGCCCTCGCGCAGGGGCGCGATTTCGGGCGCGGCACGCTCGGGCGTGGCAAGCGGGTCAACGTGGAATACGTCTCGGCCAACCCGACCGGCCCGATGCATGTCGGGCATACCCGGGGCGCGGTCTTCGGGGATGCGCTGGCGGCGCTTCTCGACTTCGCGGGCTTCTCGGTGACGCGCGAATACTACATCAACGACGGAGGGGCGCAGGTCGACGTGCTCGCCCGGTCGGTCTACCTGCGCTACCTCGAGGCGCACGGGCAGGAGGTCGCCTTCGCCGACGGCACCTATCCCGGCGACTACCTGATCGGCGTCGGCGAGGCGCTGAAGGAGAAGGTCGGCGACGCCTATGTCGGCCAGCCCGAGGCGGCGTGGCTGCCGGAGGTGCGCGACTTCGCGACCGAGGCGATGATGGCGATGATCCGCGAGGACCTCGCGTTGCTCGGCGTCACGATGGACGTGTTCTACTCGGAGAAGTCGCTTTATGGCACCGGCCGGATCGAGGCGGCCCTTGATGCGCTCAAGCAGAAAGGCCTGATCTACGAGGGCGTTCTGGAGCCGCCGAAGGGCAAGACGCCCGAGGACTGGGAGCCGCGCGTGCAGACGCTGTTCCGTTCGACCGCGCATGGCGACGACGTCGACCGGCCGGTGATGAAGTCGGACGGGGCCTGGACCTATTTCGCGCCGGACATCGCCTATCACTACGACAAGGTCAGCCGGGGCTTCGACGCCCTGATCGACGTCTTCGGCGCGGATCACGGCGGCTACGTGAAGCGGATGAAGGCGGCTGTCAGCGCGTTGTCGGACGGGCAGGTGACGCTCGACATCAAGCTGGTGCAGCTCGTGAAGCTGATGAAGAACGGCGTCGAGTTCAAGATGTCCAAGCGCGCGGGCACCTTCGTGACCCTGCGCGATGTCGTCGAGGAGGTGGGCGCCGACGTGACCCGCTTCGTCATGCTGACCCGCAAGAACGATGCGCCGCTGGAGTTCGACTTCGACAAGGTGCTGGAGCAGTCGAAGGACAACCCGGTCTTCTACGTGCAATACGCCCATGCCCGGATCGCCTCGGCGCGCCGCAAGGCCGAGGAGGCCGGGATCGACGTCTCGGACGCGGCGCTGGCGGGCGCGGACCTGTCGGGTCTGACCGACGAGGGCGAGCTGGCGCTGATGCGGCGGCTTGCCGACTGGCCGCGCCAGGTCGAGATCGCCGCGCGTGCCAACGAGCCGCACCGGATCGCGTTCTATCTCTATGATCTTGCAAGCGATTTCCATGCGCTCTGGAACCGGGGCAACGAGAAGCCCGAGCTTCGGCTGGTGCAGGAGGGCGACCCGGACGCGACCCGGTCGAAACAGGCGCTGGCGGCCGCGACGCGGCAGGTCATAGCCAACGGGCTGGGCCTCTGCGGGGTGACGCCGCTCGACGAGTTGCGCTGAGCGGCGGGCCCCGGCCCGGGCCGGGTGCAAAAGAGTCACGCATTTTCCGAAGCCTGCCCGAACGGGCTGCCGCGCGCGTTGCGTAATCGCGCGGGCGTGATAGGATTGCCGTGCTGAGAAAGGTCCCCGGCAGAGTGGACTTCCGGCACGGGCAAGTTGAACGGCGCGCAAGACGTCGGACACGAGAGGCAAGAGCAATGGCAGGACCCCGTCAAACGCCCCAGGCGATTCCCCCTCTGACTCGCGGGCTTCGTCCGCGTGGCCCGGAGATGCAGGCGGGGTACGGCATGCCCGAACCGCCCCGCACCGCCAGTTCTCCGCAGGCCGAAGGCTGGGCACGCGCGCCGCGGCGGCCCGAGGTCCAGCCCGACCCGCGGGCGGACTGGGCGCGGGGAGGGGCCACCGGGTATGGGGCGGCGGACAGCGATCCGTTCGCGTCCCATGCCGGGTATTCCGGCGCGCCCTATTCCGCGGATCCAGAGTATGACGACGCATACTACGGCGCGGCTATGGCCCAGCCCGCCTATCCCGCGGCGACGCCGCCCCGCCGACCGCAACAGGCCTACCAGCAGGCCGCGCCGCAGTACCAGCGGCCGCAGCCCGAACCGATCGCGGAAGATGTCTGGTGGCCCGAGGACGGGCCCGCCGCCCGCGCCGCGCCGCCTGCGCAGGGCGGCAGCATGGCGATGGATGCCATGCGCATCGCCGGGGGGCTGTCATCGCTCGCGCTGATCGTCGGCCTGTCGATCTGGGGCTACAGCACCGTCATGCGCGACGTGGCGGGCGTTCCGGTGATCCAGGCCCTCGGCGGACCGATGCGCGAGGAACCCGAGGACCCGGAGGGGACCCGCGCGGCGAACCAGGGCCTGACGATCAATGCCGTGCAGGCCGAGGGGCGCACCGGGGCGGTTCCGGACGTCATCGCGCTGGCCCCGGCGCCGGTGGACCTCGAAGCCGATGCGCGGGCGGCGGCCTCGCTGTCGCCGCAGTCGAACAGTTCGACCGCCGGGATCACGGCACCGGCCCCGCTGGGCGCGGCCCCGGCGACCGGGCCGGGCACGCCAGTCACGACGGATTATTCGGCCCTTGCGGACGAGCTGACCCGTGAAGCAACCCCGCTCGGGAAAGAGATTACCGGTGCCGAGGATACTGCAGCGGTGATTCCCGCCGGCGTTCCTGGCGTCAGCAGTTCTCCGCGTCCTCCGCAGCGGCCGGTGACGCTTCGTGTCTCGCCTGCGTCGGCAGATGTCCGACTTGCGTCAACCGGGACCGTGGCGAGCGCCGCCCCCCCCGCGGCGAGGAGTACATTCGTGGATGGCGCTGACTTGCCTGTGGGAACACGGCTGGCCCAGTTCGGTGCCTACGAGACCGTCGAGCAAGCAGTCGCTCAATGGACCGTTCTGCAAGAGCGGTTCGGGGCCTATTTCGAGGGCAAGACGCCGGTGATCGAAGAAGCGACCGCCGGGGGGCGCCTGTTCCAGCGCCTGCGCGTGATGGGCTTCAACTCGGTCAGCGAGACCCGGCAGTTCTGTGCTGTCTTCACGGCGCAAAGTGTCGATTGCATCCCCGCCACAGCCAAGTGATCCCGTCGGCTTGACAGCATCCCCGGGACGTCGGAACCTGTCCGACCGGACGAGGCAGGCATGACCGACAGTTTATCCACAGCAGACGCCGCGCGCGGCCCCGACGACGTCGCGCGCCGCCTCGCGGAAGAGGCGCTGATCGTCGATGTCGACGGGTTCGAGGGCCCGCTCGACCTGTTGCTGACGCTGGCCCGGACGCAAAAGGTCGACCTGCGGCGGATCTCGGTCCTGCAGATGGCCGAGCAGTACCTGGGGTTCGTCGAGCGCGCCAAGGCGCTGCGGATCGAGCTGGCGGCGGATTACCTCGTGATGGCGGCCTGGCTGGCCTTCCTGAAGTCGCGCCTGCTCTTGCCGCCCGACCCCAGCGATGAAGGCCCCTCGGGCGAGGAACTGGCGGCGCATCTCGCCTTCCAGCTCGAGCGGTTGTCGGCCATGCGCGAGGCCGCCGCGCAACTGATGGCGCGGGACCAGCTGGGGCGCGACCGCTTCCGCCGGGGCCTGCCGGAGGAAACCGTGCGCAGCCGGCGGGTCAGCTACACCGCGACGCTGCTTGACCTGATGCAGGGCTATGCCCGGATCCGCACCCGCGACTCGTTCCGGCCCTTCGTGATGGACCGCGACCGGGTCTTCACCATGGAAGAGGCGCTGGAGCGGATGCGCGGGCTGATCGGCTACGCCGGGGACTGGACGACGCTCGATGCCTGGCTGCCCGAGGGCTGGCATGACGATCCGGTGCGGCGGCGCTCGGCGACGGCGGCCAATTTCGCGGCCTCGCTGGAACTGACCAAGCAGGGCAAGCTGGAGATCCGGCAGTCCGAGACCTTTGCGCCCATCGAAGTGCGCCGGAAGGAGCGCCTGTCGTGACCGACGAGACGACGACCGAAGTGGACACCCCGCGCGAGTCCCTGTTCGAGGCGCCGCCACTGGCTGAGCAGGAGCGGATGATCGAGGCGATGCTGTTCGCCTCGGCCGAACCGCTCAGCCTGCCGGAAATGGCGGCGCGGATGCCGCATGGCTGCGACCCGGCCGAGGCGCTGGTCCTCCTGCGTCGCCGCTACGAGGGGCGCGGCGTCAACGTGGTGCGCGCGGGGGATCGCTGGGCGATCCGGACCGCGTCGGATCTCGGGTTCCTGATGCGGCAGGAGGCGGTCGAGACCCGCCGCCTGAGCCGCGCGGCGATCGAGACGCTGGCGATCGTCGCCTATCACCAGCCCGTCACGCGGGCCGAGATCGAGGAGATTCGCGGCGTCGCCGTCTCGAAGGGGACGGTGGACCAGCTGATCGAGATGGGCTGGCTGAAGCTGGGGCGCCGCCGGATGACCCCGGGCCGCCCGGTGACCTTCGTGACCACGACCGAGTTTCTCGACCACTTCGGGCTGGAAAGCGCCCGTGACCTGCCGGGCCTCGCCGAATTGCGCGCGGCGGGCCTGCTCGAAAGCCGGCCGCCGGGGGCCTTCGGAACCTCCGTCGCGGAGGGCGAGGAGGAGGCCGAGGGCGACATCGACCAGAGCGAGATGTTCGACGAATAGGCTGGAAGATCAAGGGTTTGGCGCTGCGACCTATATTGACGTCTCAGCATGGGTTCGCACCTCGACGGTGAGGACCAGCAGCAGCCCCGCCGCGACCAGCCCCAGCGCCATGAACCCGCCCCAGGCAAAGAGCGGCGCGCCGAGCGCCGCGCCGAGGAACACCGCGACATAGGTGACCGCCACCGACAGGCCCGCCATCGTGCCCCGTGCCTCCGGCGCGCGGCCGGCCAGCCGGGCCATCGCCAGCGTCAGGCTGACGTGCTGACCCATGCCCCAGATCGCGCCGAGCGTGACGAAGGCGGCCAGACTGCTGTCCGCGAAGGCCGCGAACCCGAGATAGAGCAGCGCCATGCCCGCCATCAGCGGCCCCCCGACCCGCGCCACGCCATGGCGGTCGATCAACGGGTCGAGCCGGAACGCGAGGCCGAACCCCAGCCCGTAGGCCAGCGGCAGCAGCCCGGCGCGCCCGGGCGGGGCATTCAGCCCCTCGACGACCTGCGCCCCGATGAAGGTGAAGCACAGGTAGAAGGCGGTCATCAGCGCGGTCAGGGCCAGAAGTCCGCGCGGCACCCCGGGGCGGGCCAGCAGGGCACGGCGTCCCGGCGGCTTCGGGCCGCGCGGTACGTCCCGGCGCAGGGCGACCGCCGCAAGTCCCGCGGTGACACCGGCATAGGCGCCGTAGACGAGGCCCGGATGGGTGGCGGCCGCCAGTGGGGCGGCGAGGGCGATGCCGGTCACCAGCGCCAGGGTCCAGCCCAGCAGCGCGCTGCCAAGGGCCCGTGCCGCCTGGTCCGGGGCCGCGGTCGCCACCGCAAGCGCATAGGCGGCAGGCAAGGCGATCCCGGTGCCCAGCCCGGCCAGTGCCTGCCCGACCACCAACGCCGGCACCGACCCGGCGAGCGCCAGCAGGGTAAAGCCCGCCGCCAGCACCGCCAGCCCCAGCGCCATCCCGCGCGCCAATCCGATCCGGTCGGGCAGGGCGGCGAGGCCGAGCGCGCTGAGCAGCGCTGCTCCGCCGAAGGCCGTCGCGGTGGCGAGGATGCTCTCGACCGGACGGTCGAGGCGCGCCGCCAGCACCGGCGCCAGCGGGGCGGTGAGCATGGCGTTGCTGCCCGCCACGGCGACGGCGAGGCGCAGCAGGCCCGGCCCGGGCGCGGTCATGCCGGGTCGCGGAAATGCTTGGAAAGCTTCAGCCCCTGGCCCTGGTAGTTCGAGGCCAGCCCGGCGCCATACAGCCGGTCGGGCCGGGCCGCCATCCGCTCGTACACCAGCCGCCCGACGATCTGCCCGTGTTCCAGCGCGAAGGGCGCCTCGTGGCAGCGCACTTCCAGCACGCCGCGCGCGCCGGTGCCGCCCGCCTCGGCATGGCCGAAGCCCGGATCGAAGAACCCGGCATAATGGACGCGAAACTCGCCGACGAGGGCCAGATAGGGCGCCATCTCGGCGGCATGGTCTGGGGGGATCGTCACCGCCTCGCGGCTGACGAGGATGTAGAAGGCCCCGGGGTCGAGAATCAGCCGCCCGTTGGTGCTGTGCAGCTCTTCCCAGAAGGCGTCCACGTCATGCGCCGCGATCCCGTCGAGGTCGATCAGCCCGGTGTGCGGCTTGGCGCGGTAGCCGACCAGCGTGCCGCTGGCGGGTTTCAGGTCGACCGAGAAGCCCAGCCCCTGGTCGATATGCGCGGTCCCGTTCACCAGCGGCGTTTCGGCATGCAGGGCGCGCAGCGCGGTGTCGTCGAGCGCCGCCTTGCCCCGGCGGAGGCGCAGCTGGTTCAGCCGCTGCCCGGGCCGCACCAGCACCGAGAACGAGCGCGGGCAGATCTCGGCATAAAGCGGCCCGGTATATCCCGGCGCGATGCGGTCGAATTCGACCCCGCGGTCGGTCACGAGGCGCGTCAGCAGGTCGAGGCGGCCGGTCGAGCTCTTGGCGTTGGCGACGGCCTGCAGGTCGGCGGGCAGGGCCAGCCGCTCTTGCAAGGGCACGAGGTAGACGCAGCCCTTTTCCAGCACCGCGCCGCCCGTCAGGTCGATCCGGTGCATCTCGAAGTCGGGCAGGCGCTCGGCCACGGTGGCGTGATGCCCGGACAGGAACGACGCGCGCAGGCGGTAGGCGACAGCCCCCAGCCGCAGGTCGAGCGACGCGGGCTGGATCTGGTCGGCGGTGACCGGGGTTTCGGCGGCGATGGCGCCCGTGTCGATCAGGGCGCGCAACTCGGCATCGGGCAGCACGCCCTTGGCGGGACCCTGCGTCATGGCCATGTCACGCGGCGCGGAGAGAAGAGGGAGGGGAAACGATGGTCGGGCCAGCGAGATTCGAACTCACGACCTTCCGCCCCCCAGACGGACGCGCTAACCAGACTGCGCCATGGCCCGACGCGCGCAGATAGACGGTTTTTGCGGGTGAGGGCAAGCGGCTTTGTCAGGGTTTTTCGCACCGCGTCCCGAGGGATCGGGGCAGGCGCGGAGGCCGGGTGCGGCGCGCTCACCGGCCGGCGTCAGCCGCCAGCGCGGCGCCGATGCGATCCCGCAACGCCCGCAGGGCGCGGGTGGGCTGGGCGAGCCTGTCGGCCTGCGGGCGCAACGCGTCCGGGTCGATCCGGCGCACCGTTTCCGCGACCCGGGGCAGCGCGGCGAGGAAGCCCGGCGAGGCGGGCGGCATCTTCAGGCCAGCGCCCTTGCGCGGCACTTCGGGCAGGTCCGGGAAGAGCATCGGCGCGCGGCTCGGCGTTTCCGGGCGCTCGTCGGCGAGACCGGCAAAGATGTTGGTCATCGCGTCGGTGCCGCTGTCGGTGTCGTCCTCCTCGTCGGCGGCGGTGACCGCGGACGTCGGCGCAGGGGCAGGGGCGGCGCGCGGCGGCTCGACCGGCACGGGGCGGAGGGCGACGATCTTGGTGTCCTCGGCGGCCGGCTGGGCCGGGGCGGCGGGCTGCGCCGGGGTTTCGGCCTTTGCCGGGGCCTCGGCCTTGGCGGGCGCGGGCGCTTCGTCGGTCTCGACGCCGTCGATCACCCGGTCGCACATCGCGGCGACGTGCTTCACGCCGTTTTCGCGCAGGATCTTCTGCACCCCCCGGATCGTGACGCCGTCCTCGTGGAGCAGCTTCTTGATCCCGGCCAGGAGTTCCATGTCGGACGGCCGGTAGTAGCGCCGCCCGCCGGCCCGCTTGACCGGCTTGAGCTGGTGGAACTTCGATTCCCAGAAGCGCAGGACGTGCGGCGGGGTTTCCAGCCACTCCGCAACTTCCGAGATGGTGCGGAAGGCTTCCGCGGATTTCTTCATGGTCAGCTCACCTTGCCCAGCCGCCGGTTCCCGTCGGCGACGCGCTCCTTCATCAGGTGCGAGGGGCGGAAGGTCAACACGCGGCGGGGCAGGATCGGAACCTCCTCGCCGGTCTTGGGGTTGCGTCCGACCCGCGCGGCCTTGGAGCGCACCGAGAACGTGCCGAAGCTGGAGATCTTGACGCTCTCGCCGCGGACCAGCGCGTCGGAGACATGCTGCAGCACGCTCTCGACGAGGGCCGAACATTCGTTGCGCGACAGGCCAAGTTCGCGGAACACCGCCTCGCTGAGATCCATGCGGGTCAGGGTCTTCTCGGTCATCTCGCTCCCCATGCTTGATCGCGCGAGTATGGACGCTCGCAAATCAAAGTCAATATCAACGGGTTGCAGGGCTTGCCGCGCGCTGTGGAGAAGTCCCGTTACCAGCGCAGGACAACCGCGCCCCAGGCCAGTCCGCCGCCGATCGCCTCGGTCACCACGAGGTCGCCCGGCTTGATCTGTCCGCGCTCGACGCCGACCGACAGCGCCAGCGGGATCGAGGCGGCGGAGGTGTTGCCGTGGTCCTGAACGGTGAGCACGACCTTGTCGAGCCCGAAGCCGAATTTCTGGGCGGTCGCCTTGATGATGCGCAGATTCGCCTGGTGCGGAACGATCCAATCCACGTCCGCAGCCGACAGGCCCGCCCGTTCGAGCGCGGTCTCCGCGGTCTGGGCGAGTTTCTCGACGGCGTGGCGGAAGACCTCCTTGCCCTCCATCCGCAGATGCCCGGTGGCGCCGGTGGTCATGCCCCCGTCCACGTAGAGCAGGTCGCGGTGACGCCCGTCCGAGTTCAGGTCGACCGCGAGGATACCGCGGTCCGCCGGGCTGTCGGTGCCCGGACGCGCCTCCAGCACGACCGCGCCCGCGCCGTCCCCGAACAGGACGCAGGTGCCGCGATCGGTCCAGTCCATCAGGCGGGAAAAGGTCTCGGCCCCGATCACCAGCACGCGGCGGGCTTGCCCGGCAACGATCAGCGCGTTGGCGGTCCCCAGCGCGTAGACGAAGCCCGCGCAGACCGCCTGGATGTCGAAGGCGAAGCCGCGCTCCATCCCGAGCTTGGCCTGCACCATCGTGGCGGCCGAGGGGAAGGTCAGGTCGGCGGTCGAGGTCGCCAGCACGATCGCGTCGATGTCGTTCGCCTCCAGCCCGGCATGGGCGAGGGCGGCGCGCGCGGCGTTGGCGGCGAGGTCCGAGGTCATCTCGCCCTCGGCGGCGAAATGGCGGCGCTCGATCCCCGAGCGCGACACGATCCACTCGTTCGAGGTGTCGAGGAAGCTCTCGAAATGCGAATTGGGGA
>JAUHZL010000430.1 GCA_030425945.1 Alphaproteobacteria bacterium
GGGTTTGACCGGGGCGTCAAGGCCGCCCCGACCGCCTGTCAAGCATTTTTTGCCGACACTCCGACCGGGGACCGGCCCGGCGTCAGGACTCGAGGATCGCCGCGATGGCAGCGGCAACCGCGTCGATCTCGGCCAGCCCGTCCACACCCCGCAGCAGGCCCTTGGCATGGTAGTAGCCGATCAGCGGCGAGGTCTGCTTGTAATAGGCCATCAGCCGCGTCTTGAGGGCCTCTTCGGTGTCGTCGGCCCGGCGCGTGAACTCGGTGCCGCCGCAGGAGGTGCAGTGCCCGTCAGCCGGGATCGGCTTCGTCACGTCGTGGTAGACCTCGCCACAGGACGCGCAGGTGGCGCGCCCGGTGATCCGCTCCACGAGCGCCGCGTCGTCGACCTGCATCTCGATCACGTGGGCCAGGTCCTGCCCCTTGGCGGCGAGCAGGTCCTGCAGCGCGTCGGCCTGCGCCAGCGTGCGCGGGAAGCCGTCGAAGATGAACCCGGCGGCCTCGACCGTGTCGAGCTTCTCGGCGATCAGGCCGATGACGATCTCGTCGGTGACCAGTTCGCCCCGCGCCATGACCTCGGCCACGCGGTTGCCCATCTCGGTGCCGCTGGTCTTGGCCTCGCGCAGCATGTCGCCGGTCGAAAGCTGGACCATGCCCCGCGCCTCGACGAGACGCCGGGCCTGCGTTCCCTTGCCCGCTCCCGGCGGGCCCAGAAGAATGATGTTGGTCATCGGCGCGACGGAGCCTTGCGGGTGCGCTTCTTGGTGCCCGAGCGGCCGCGCAGCTGCGACTTCTCGATCAGCCCCTCGTACTGGTGCGCGAGCAGGTGCGACTGGATCTGCTGCACGGTGTCCATGCCGACCGACACGATGATCAGGATCGAGGTGCCGCCGAAGTAGGCCGTGATCGACAGTTCGTAGCGGATGAATTCCGGGATCAGGCAGACGATCGCCAGGTAGCCCGCGCCGAGCACGAGGATCCGGTTCACGACGTAGTCGAGGTATTCCTCGGTGCGCTTGCCGGGACGGATGCCGGGAATGAAGCCGTTCTGGTTCTTCAGGTTCTCGGCCACGTCCTCGGTCTTGAAGGCGACGTTGGCGGTGTAGAAGTAGGTGAAGAACACGATCATCGCCGTGAAGAAGGCGAGATAGAGCGGCTGACCCGGGCCGAAGTAGGCGAGGATCGTGGACATGATCGGCCCGGTCTCGGAGCCCGAGAAGGTCGAGATCGTGGTCGGCAGCAGCAGCAGCGACGAGGCGAAGATCGCCGGGATCACGCCCGCCGGGTTGACCTTGATCGGCAGGTGCGACGAGCCGCCGTCATAGACCTTCATGCCCACCTGGCGGCGGGGGTACTGGATGTGGATCTTGCGCAGGCTGCGCTCCATGAAGACCACGAAGAACAGGGTCGCGGTCAGCATCACGATCACGCCGAGGATCGCCGGGGTGGCGATGGCGCCCGACCGGCCGCTCTCGAAGAACTGCGCGAGGGCCGCCGGAATCTCGGCGACGATGCCGACGAAGATGATCAGCGAGATGCCGTTGCCGATGCCGCGCTGGGTGATCTGCTCGCCCAGCCACATCAGGAACATGGTGCCGCCGACGAGGGTGATCACGCAGGCCGCGCGGAAGTACCAGCCGGGATCTGTGACGAGGTCGCCTGCCTCCAGCGACACGGCAAGCCCGTAGGCCTGAAAGGTCGCGAGGAACACGGTGCCGTAGCGGGTGTACTGGTTCAGCTTCTTGCGGCCCGGCTCGCCCTCTTTCTTGAGGGCTTCGAGCTGCGGCACCATCGCGGACAGAAGCTGGATGATGATCGAGGCCGAGATGTAGGGCATGATCCCGAGCGCGAAGATCCCCATGCGGGAAATCGCGCCGCCGGTGAACATGTTCAGCACGCCGCCGATGCCGGCCGCGGCCTGGTCCATGAACTCGCGCAGCGCCCCGCCGTCGATGCCGGGCACCGGGATGTAGGTGCCGAGGCGGTAGACGATCAGGAGGCCGATGGTGAAGAAGATGCGCTGCCGGAGCTCGGTCGCCTTGCCGAAGGCGGACCAGCTCAGGTTGGCGGCCATTTGTTCTGCTGCGGATGCCATGCGATACGGGGTCCCGTTTCTGGTCGCGGTCACGTCAGCGCCGCCAAACCGGTGTCCGGTCGGCGGCGCTTGGAAGCTTGGGTTGATGTAGGCGGCGCCAGCGCCGCGCACAACCGCTTACGCGTCGGCCGCCTCTTTGGTCGCGGCGCCGGTGACGGTCAGGGAGCCGCCGGCAGCTTCGACCGCCTTGACCGCCTGTGCCGAGGCACCGGTCACGGTCGCGGTGATCTTCGCGGTGATCTCGCCCTTGGCGAGGATGCGGACGCCGTCCAGCTTGCGGCGCACGAGGCCGCAGGACACCAGCGTGTCTTCGGTCACGTTCGCGGCATCGAGCTTGCCGGCTTCGACGAATTTCTGGATCAGCCCGAGGTTCACCACGGCGAAGGCCTTGCGGTTCGGCTTGTTGAAGCCGCGCTTCGGCAGACGCTGGT
>JAUHZL010000431.1 GCA_030425945.1 Alphaproteobacteria bacterium
CGCCCTGGGAGGGCGAGACCGATATCTTCATCTATCCCGGCTTCCGGTTCCGCGTCGCGGATGCCCTGATGACGAATTTCCACCTGCCGAAATCGACGCTGATGATGCTGGTCTCGGCGCTGATGGGAAAGTCGCGGATCGACCGCATCTATGCCCATGCGATTGCGGCGGAATACCGCTTCTTCTCCTACGGCGACTCCTCCCTGCTGGTGCCCGGCGGCGCGGCGTCCTAGACGCTGCGCGACGCAAAGTGTCGCCTCCGGCACAGACCGGGCGACCGTGGCGCGCCATGACGCGCCGAAAGCAAGGATACTCCACGATGCTGCCTGTCCTCCGTTCCAGCTGGGCGCTGCTGCTCGGCCTCATGCTGCTGATGGTCGGAAACGGCCTTCAGGGCACGCTGCTCGGGGTGCGTGGCGCGCTCGAGGGATTCTCGACCGTCGAGATGTCCGTCATCATGTCGGCCTATTTCGTGGGCTTCCTGTTCGGCTCGCAACTGGCCCCCGGCATGATCCGCCGGGTCGGGCACGTGCGCGTCTTCGCGGCGCTCGGCTCGTTCGTCTCGGCCTGCCTGATCCTGTTCCCGGCGATCACCGATCCGATTGCCTGGACGCTTCTGCGGGTGGCGGTCGGCTTCTGCTTCTCGGGGGTCTACATCACCGCCGAAAGCTGGCTGAACAACGCCACCACGAACGAGACCCGGGGCCAGGCGCTGTCGCTCTACGTGATGGTGCAGATGGTGGGGATCATCCTCGCGCAGGTGCTCGTCGGGGCAGGGGACCCGTCCGGCTTCATCCTGTTCATCATCCCGTCCGTGCTGGTCTCGATCGCCTTCGCGCCGATCCTGCTGTCGATCGCGCCGACCCCGGCCTTCGACTCGACCAAGCCGATGAGCCTGCGACAGGTCTACCAGACCTCGCCGCTGGGCGTGGTCGGCATCGTCATCATGGGCGGCGTCTACTCGGCGATGTTCGGGATGTCAGGCGTCTACGGCACGCAGGCCGGGTTGAACGTCGCGCAGATCTCGACCTTCGTCGGGGCCATCTACCTCGGCGGGATGCTGTTGCAGTACCCGATCGGCTGGATGTCGGACCGGGCCGACCGGCGCGGGCTGATCATCGCGGTGGCCATGATCACCGTGGCGGCCTGCGGCTTCGGCATGACCGGGATGGGCGGGTTTCCCGGCATCCTCGTGTCGGGCTTCCTGATCGGCGGGATGGCGAACCCGATGTACGCGCTGCTTCTGGCCTACATCAACGACTATCTCGACAACGACGACATGGCGGCGGCCTCGGCGCGGCTGATGTTCCTGAACGGCCTCGGCGCGATTGCCGGCCCGCTGGTGCTGGGTGCCCTGATGGACCGCATCGGTCCGGCCGGGTTCTTCCTGTTCATCGGGGCGCTGATGGCGGTGATGTCGGTCTACGGCCTGTGGCGGATGACGCGCCGGGCCTCGCCGGGGGTCGCGGATTCCGGGACCTTCACGCCGCTGCCGCCGACCACCACGCCGGTGGTCCTCGACCTCGCGCAGGAGGTCTGGATCGAGGCCTCCGAGACCGCGGAAGCCGAGGCCGAGGCGGAGGCCGTGCGCAGCGCCGGCTGATCCCATGCGGCAGTGCAGAGGGTTTTCCGGCTTTTCCTGTGCCGGATTTCCTGCAACCCTCGCCGGGCCTGGGGCGGCGTGAAAGACAGCGAAGGAGCGGTTTCCGATGGAGGATCCGGATCACGTGCTCGGCTTCTGGTTCGACGAACTGGAGGAAAAGGACTGGTATGTCGGCGGCGAGGCGCTCGACACCCGCATCCGCGACAGGTTCGCGGACCTGTGGCAGCAGGCGCGGGCCGGGCGGCTCGACGGGTGGGAGACCTCGCCCCGCAACGTGCTGGCCTATCTCATCCTGACCGACCAGTTCCCGCGCAACATGTGGCGCGGCCATGCCGACAGTTTCGCCACAGACGCCGTGGCCCGGACCGCCGCCAAGCGGGCGATCGACCTCGGCTGGGACACGCGGATCGAGGGGTCCGGGCGGCAGTTCTTCTACACCCCGCTGATGCATTCCGAATGCCTCGTGGACCAGGACCGCTGCGTGCGGCTGATCGCGACCCGGATGCCCGGATCGGACGGCAACCTGCTGCACGCCAAGGCGCACCGCGAGGTGATCCGCCGCTTCGGCCGGTTCCCCTACCGCAACGCGGCCCTCGGCCGGGACAGCCGGGCCGAGGAACTGGCCTATATCGAGGACGGCGGCTACGGCAGCACCGTCGAGGCGCTGAAAGCCGCCGCCTGACGCGCGGCCGCGCCCCGGGCGGGTCCTGCCTCCTTGCGTCCTTTCAACGCGCGTTCGGGGTGTTGCTCTGGGTGCGGCAGATGGTTTAAGGGTAAACCAATTTTCGGGGGGTCGTCCGGCGATCCCTGCGCACAGCACCCGAGGGGAACAGAATGGCGGCGAAATCCTTTGACATGATCGTGATCGGGGCCGGTCCGGGGGGCTATGTCGCCGCGATCCGGGGTGCCCAGCTCGGCCTC